>JBBRVA010000244.1:0-10000 GCA_038247295.1 Caldilineales bacterium
ATACAACTGGCTCGACCAATTTACTATGCGCGCCGGCCGCGTCCTGCCCAATCGCCCGCAAATTGAGCAGACGGCGTGGATCTTTGGCATGAACGACCTCGCCATGCGTCGCTATGTCAATACCAAGCGTGACGAGGCCGACCGCGTGGTGCGCCTGGCCGAAGCGACCGCGGAGGTAGAAACAGAGCCAGCGCTGGATGGTGGCGGCAGCGATGGGCCACGTCTGCTCTACCACGGTGTAACACTCGACGGTATTTCTGGGATCGGTTTTGGTCACAACGGTTACTCGGCGGATCTAGCAGAGGAAGAGCCGGAGCAGATCACCGACAAAGAAAAACGTGAGCAACTGCGTCGCCGCCGTCAGGGCCTGGCTGGGCAATATGCCGCCAAACTCTACGGCCAGGTCAACGGTGATACAATTCGCCAGACGAATGCTCGGCTGCTGCAGAAATATGGCAAACCGGTCAATCAATGCACCATGGAAGAGTTGGCGCGCCAGATCGAGTGGTTGGAAAGCGAACTGGGTCTGGATGCCGCGCTGGAAGATGCTGGGCCAATTGCGCCCTATGAAGAACCCAGTTTTGTGCAGGGTGGATTGTTTTGAGCAATTTTTGGGTTGACACCGCGATGATTGGGTGCGTTCCAGAAAAGGGAGAATAAAGGGAAAGGATAAAGTGGGCGCAAAAGGAAGCGGAATTAGGGAGGCGAGCTTTGATGAGATCGCGGCCGAAGTGTGTCGAGAGTGGCGGCGCTTGATGAGCGAGTTGGTCGCAGAAGTGGCGATGCAACCGAAGCGGGAAGTGAAAGCACTGGCCCCGCAGGGTGCGCAATGGCAAGGAGAAAGGGAAGGGCAAGGGAGCAAGGAACGCTGGGGCAATCACCTGGCGGGAGACGCCCAAGCCTGATAGTGCAGTGATGGCGTCATGGTCAACCTCTTTGCGGAGGGCTGGAAAGCAGTCAAGGTCGTTAGCATTTCTGCCGTCGAGTGCAGCGTCGAGGCTGCAAGTGGCGAAATCGCCGTCAACCTCACCCACCACCGCGATCGAGCTGGTCTCTGGGATGCGGCCTGGCGTCGCCGTGGCGCTCAATCCATGTTCGCCTTGCGCTGTCTCCTGCTCAGCGAGCGCTGGCACGAGTTACCACTTTCCACTTAACCCCTTTTCGGGGACGCACCCGAAATTGATCAGACTTGACAACCGGTTGCAGGCGATCTATAATCTTAATTGCTACCCTAAAATTTAGTAACCCAGCGTAATCCAATGTAAGAATCGCCCAAGAGTTGAATCGGCATAGTTGGCATCAATCATTACGTTTTTTGTCGCTAGCTCCATTGCATGTTAGGCAGAATGGTTTTCACTGACGATAAGCATAGGCTTGAACAGTTGACAACGATAGTGACTCTCTGCTTGTTATTCCATCCATGTCTGCACGGCTGTCTACGCCGTGCTTGCACATAGCTGTGTATAATTTGCTTAGTGACTCAGCACTCCCCGCTGACAGTTGTTTATAAAATTCTTATCTCTGCCGCTTAAATTGACTACACCTTTTACCCAGGGTGCTTGCTCCCCTGTGGTATACCTACATGTTCTAAAAGTAAATTAGAAATTTGTTAAGCTCGCTGGCAATTGATGGTCTATTGCCAATCACAATGTACTCGCGCGCGCAAATCGGATTTGCTACTAATTAGATGATGGCTCCTTACCCGACTGTACGGACATTTAGATGTTTAGCTCATCAGCCGAAAGTGTGCAAACACGAGATTTTACTCAACAGCAAAACATCGGTTTGCACACTTTGCACAGATGAGCCTAGATGTTTATGCTACGGCTCGGTCGTGTAAGCTGGGTCACCTTACCAAGGTGTCAATCCCCGTTGGGGTTTTGCATATATTACCTCATTTTTCACAACTGAATAGCTTCCCTTTTTTTACAAATTTTCTCTAAGCAAGGAGGATCCAATGAAACAAAGATTACTGGCGCTGATCAGCCTATTGGTGATCGCGTCGATGGTGTTGGCTGCTTGTGGTGGCGGCAATGCTGCACCTGCTGCGCCAGCCGAAGAGGTTGCGCCGGCTGAAGAAGCCGCCCCGGCGGAAGCGGCAGCCCCAGCCGCGCCGGGCGCTTATGCTGAAGCACCCGCATTGGCCGAGATGGTGAGCGCTGGCACGCTCCCTGTGGTCGACGAACGCCTACCGGCCCAACCCGTGGTGACAACGCCGCTCGAAGGGGTTGGCCAATATGGCGGCACGCTTCACACCGCGTCCTGGTGGCCAGAAGTGGGCAATGTCCAACTTTACTTCGCCGTTGAAGCCCCCATCAAATGGAATGTCGATCTAACGGGCTATGAACCAGGGCTGGCTGAATCCTACGAGTGGTCAGAAGATGGCATGACCTTTACATTACACCTGCGCGAAGGTCTGAAATGGTCCGATGGTGAGCCGTACACCAGTGCAGACTGGAAATTCTGGTGGGAGGATCTGGCGAACGCTCCTGATCAGAAGCTGTATAGTGTTGCTGCCTATTTGCGCAACGACGATGGCACACCGATTACGATGGAATTCCCCGATGATTATACTGTCGTCTGGAAGGCCACCGATCGCCCGCTCTATATCGACCCGTACTTTATGGCGCAGGGCTACTGGGAATTTGCCAAGACCATGATGAAGCCGGCGCACTATCTCAAGCAGTTCCATCCTGCCTATACAGAGGGCAAGACGTGGGAAGATATGGAAGCGGCGGACAAGTGGTGGGTAACGCCTGGCTACCCGTGCCTCTTCGCCTGGTGTCTCGCAACACTATCGGATGACAGCCAGAACTACACCTTTGGCCGCAATCCCTATTACTGGCGTGTCGATACAGCCGGCAACCAACTCCCCTATATTGACAATATTCAGGTGGAAATTGTCGCTGACGAGCAGACCCGGATCTTGAATTGCTCACAGGGCAAGTATGACACTGCCTTCCGCATCTGTGGTAGCCCCAACGAAATTCCTTTCTTGAATGATAATGCCGAAAAGGGTGGCTATCATCTGCTGGAGAACTACATGAATGGCGCTGGCACCTGGCCAGGCTATATGGTGAATCAGTATTATGTGGAGGGCGGCAAAAATTATGACGACGATACGCCAGAACATGCTGCCGAAATCCGTGAAATTCTCCGCAATGCGGACTTCCGTCGGGCACTCTCGGCGGGCTTTAATCGCCAACGTGTGATGGACGTGGCATGGGGTGGCATTGGTGAAGTTAAGAACGCGACCATCAGCCCGCAAGCCTGGCACTTTGCCAGCGATGAAGGCAAGGCTGTCTTCCAAAAGTGGGCGGAAGCTTTCACCACGGAAGATATTGCCGCCGCCAACAAAATGCTGGACGATTTGGGGATGGCGAAGGGCGCCGATGGTATGCGCACCCTGCCCAGTGGCAAGCCGTTCGAGTTGGTGATGGATGTTACGGACTGGGGTGGTAGCCTGAAACTGCAAGTCGACGCTGCCACCGAGATGAAGTCGCAGTGGGGCGAAAATCTGGGCATCAATGTCCGGATCAATAACATCAATGGTCAGCCTGATGTGGACACCCGCACCAATGAGGGTTATTTCATGATCCGCGCCGTCCATAGCGCCGAGATTGACATCTTGACCTATCCAGACTGGATGTTCCCAGTTGTGAACCGTTACTACTTCCCGCTGGAAGGCCGCTGGTACGCCAAGGGTGGCGCCACTTGTAAAGAAGTGGCGGGTGAAGGCAGTCAATACCCCTGCGGCGTTGAGCCTGTCGCTGGTAGCCCGGCCCAGATCTTGCAGGATCTTTACACCAAGGCGCGCAGCACCGCTGGTGTTGAGGATCGTCACAAAGTGGTGTGGGAAGCTGTTGAAGAACTGATCAAAGATGGCCCGTTCGTGATCGGTGTCGGTGGCGACCAACTCGCACCGGTCGTGATTAAGGATACCGTACACAACGTTCTGGACTTTGGTGTCGTGGGACCCTGGGCCCCAGCCACACCTGGCAACCAGATTGTTGCCCAGTGGTGGATCGAGCAGTAGCGTCATTTATGATTTACGATGTGATGTTACGCAGCGTCTCCTGGGAACGCGCCCAGGGGGCACCCGATCCTGCCGGCCTGCTGCCAGGGATGGCGCGGGTACCCACTGGGTGCCCAGTGCGTAACATCACTTACGATTTACGAGTTAAGCTACAGGATGAGCAATCGTAAATCGTAAGGTTCATCCTGTGAAAAGTGTGCAAACCGATGTTGTGACGGTTAGCAAAATATTGTGTTTGCACACTTTTGGCTGATGAGCGAATCGTAAATCGTAAATCGTAAATCGTAAATCGTAATGGAGGTAGCCCATGCTCAATTACATTGTCCGGCGCCTGATGTATGCCGTAATCTTGCTTGTCTTGATCTCCTTTGTCAGTTTTGTCATCATTAACCTCCCGCCTGGTGATTTCCTTACCCAAAAGATTGCCCAATTACAGGCCCGCGGCGATCGCAGTGCAGAGAGCCGGGTCGAAGAATACCGGATCCGCTACGGTCTGGACCAACCTTTCCTAGTTCAGTACAGTACCTGGGCGCTGAATTTCCTTAAGGGAGATTTTGGCGAATCCTTTGAGTACGAGCGTCCGGTGCGCGAGTTGCTAGGCGAACGGGTAACCTTCACGATCATTCTTGCACTAGCAACCCTGATCGTGGTCTGGGTATTGGCGATTCCACTGGGCGTTTATTCGGCAGTGAAGCAATACTCGTTGGGCGATCAGATTATCACCACGGTTAGCTTCATTGGCATCGGCATGCCCGGTTTTTTGCTGGCGCTGCTCATCTTATATTATGCCATCACCGTGCTTAACATCGAGGCGACAGGGTTGTTTTCGCAGAAATATGCAGAAGCCCCCTGGAGTTGGGGGCGCTTTGTCGATCTGCTCAAACATCTCTGGATTCCCGCCCTGATTAGCGCCGTGACTGGGATTGGCGGTCTTACCCGCATTATGCGCGGCAATCTGCTTGATACCCTCGGTCAACCATTTGTCGAGGCCGCGCGCGCACGAGGGCTTACCAATAGCGCGGTGATTTGGAAGCACGCGGTGCGCATTGCCATCAACCCGCTGATTGTAATCCTCGGGTCAGAAGC
Organism: Caldilineales bacterium; assembly: GCA_038247295.1. Lineage (GTDB taxonomy): Bacteria > Chloroflexota > Anaerolineae > Caldilineales > Caldilineaceae > JAPLGZ01. Next base: position 5,123 of record JBBRVA010000244.1, read on the forward strand.
ACTGCCTGGCATCCTCGGTGGCGGTGGGCTGGTTTCAATTGTGCTGAATTTGCCAACCATCACACCTTTGTTTGTCGATTCTCTGAAAAAATTGGATATGTACATGGCGGGCACCTGTATTGTCTTGTTCTCGCTGTTACTCTTAATCGGCAACTTGCTTTCGGACCTGGCCTTAGCGTGGGCCGACCCGCGTATTCGGTTGGAGTAAGTCAGTCCCCTATCGTTCCCGAAACCGACGACTCAGACTGACTCACTGACTCGCTGTTTGACTGACTGTCCTACTGCTTCACTGACCTATTCTTTGGAGGGAACATGGCTGTCGCAGAACAAATCTTAACCACCGCTCCACCAAGACGCAAACAGGCAAGCCAAAGTTATTTGAGCCTGGTTTGGTGGAAGTTCAGAAAGAACCGCACTGCCGTCTTCGGTGGCATTCTTCTGATTGTGTTACACGTTGCGATGGTAGGTGTGCCAGAATTTGTTTCACCCTATCTGTTGGAGAACACTTCTGATTATGTAGAAGCCAAACCACAGCGGATTCACTTTTTCGATCAAGAAGGTAATTTTCACTTGCGCCCTTTCGTTTATGGGCTGGAGAAGAAGATCGATCTCAAAAAACGTACGCGCGTCTTTGAAGAGGACCCTACGCGCGTATATCCGATCGGCTTCTTCGTACAAGGCGATCCGTATCGTTTGTTTGGCTTTATTCCGCTGTCCACTCACCTGTATGGAACGATCTCCGATGACCCGCAGGCTTCGATTTTTATCATGGGGACAGATGCGCTGGGGCGTGATTGGTTTACCCGCATCATTTATGGCGGTCGTCTCTCCTTGATGATTGGCTTGATAGGTCAATTGCTGACCATTCTCTTTGGCACAGTTTTGGGCGCTATGTCGGGCTATTATGGGGGCTGGATCGATCAACTAATCCAACGGTCTACCGAACTCCTGGGTGCTATCCCTGATATCCCCCTCTTTATGGCACTGGCGGCCGCTATCCCAGGCTACTGGTCGCCGATTAGTGTCTATTTCATGCTCACCCTCATTCTTTCGTTTGTACGCTGGGGTGGGTTGGCTCGCCAGGTGCGTGGTCTCATCCTTTCCTTGCGCGAGCGTGAGTATGCGCTGGCTGCCAAAAGTGCGGGTGGTTCTGATAACCGCATTATGTTCCGTCACCTGCTGCCTGGCACAATGAGCCATGTGATCGTCATCGCCACGCTTTCCATCCCAGGCATGATTCTGTCGGAGACTGCATTGAGTTGGCTCGGGCTTGGTTTGCGCCCACCACTCACTAGTTGGGGTGTACTGTTGCAAGATGCGGCAACCGTGCGTGCCATCCACACTACCCCGTGGGAATTGTGGACTGTGCCGTTTATCCTCCTGACGATTCTGGCCTACAACATGCTGGGGGATGGTTTGCGCGATGCCCTCGATCCCTATAGTGGTCGCTAGTATATTTCAACAACAGTGGGACAGTAAGTCAGTGGGACAGTAGGTCAGTTTGGCAGCCAGTGGCTCACTGTCCTACTGACTTACTGACTTACTGACTTACTGACCTACTGACCTACTGACCTACTGACTCACTTCTCTCAGGAGTACACCATGTCCGACCCGTTGATTGAGATAAAAGACTTGCGTGTAGAGTTCAATGTACGCGAGGGTATTGTAAAAGCGGTGGATGGATTTAACCTGACCATTAATCGTGGCGAAACTGTCGGTGTGATTGGCGAAAGTGGCTGCGGTAAGTCGGTGACCGCGCGCGCTATTCTTAACATGGTTCCCAAACCGGGGAAAGTTACCAATGGCGAAATCTTATATTATCGCCCAACGCGGGGTAGTCACACCAATGGCAGTAGTGGGGTGACAGATGTACTGGACCTGACAAAGCTGCATCCAGATGGCGAGACGATTCGCCAGATTCGTGGCGGTGAGATCGGCATGATCTTTCAAGAGCCAATGAGTTCGCTCACACCTGTGTACAGCATCGGGACGCTGATTAATGAAGCAGTGAGCCTGCACCGCCTGAGCCCCGTGAAAAAGATCGGCGGCCAGGTTGCCGAAACCATCCAGGCGCACCGCAAGATATCAAAGGAAGAAGCGCGTGTGGTTGCCATCGAGATGTTGCGCAAAGTTGGCATTCCCAAGCCCGAAGAGCGGGTGGATAGTTATCCCCATCAGTTGAGTGGTGGCCAGCGTCAGCGCGTGATGATTGCCATTGCACTTTCTTGCGAGCCGGTTATGTTGATTGCCGACGAGCCGACGACGGCGCTGGATGTTTCGATCGAAGCGCAGATTCTCGACATCATGCGTGAGTTACAAGAGAGCTCGAACATGGCAATCTTGTTTATTACCCACAACCTTGGTGTGGTCGCCACTATGGCGCACGAAATTGTGGTCATGTATATGGGTAAAGCGGTTGAACGCGCCAAAGTAGAGGATCTGTTCTACAAACCTAAACATCCCTATACACAATCCTTGCTCAAGTCGATCCCCAAGCTGGGTCAGAAGAAGAGCGGAGAACGGCTGGCATCGATTACCGGATCGGTGCCCGATCCATTCCATTTGCCAACTGGCTGTGTTTTTCATCCCCGCTGTCCTTCTTTTATGCCCGGCAAATGCGACAAGATTGTCCCAACGTGGACAGAAGTAGGCAACGAACATTGGGCCAATTGTCTGCTCTATGAGGAGGTGTGAAGATGACCACAACCAACCAATCCTACGCCCAAGCCGAATCTACCACGAAAAATAATAAGATTCTCTTGGATGTTAAGGGTTTAAAGAAATATTTCCCGATTCAGAAAGGTTTTCTGCGCCGCACAGTTGGCTATGTCAAAGCCGTGGATGACGTAACCTTCTTTGTGCGCGAAGGCGAGACGCTGGGCGTGGTGGGCGAAAGTGGCTGTGGCAAGAGCACGGCTGGCCGCAGCATCATCCGCCTGTACGAGCCGACAGCCGGGCAAATCACTTTCAAAAGTCGGGTGTTGGGGACCAATGGTGAGCCGAAGATGGTTAATCTGTTGGAACTGAACACCCACGAGATGAAGGCCGTGCGCAAAGAAATCTCCATGATCTTCCAAGACCCCGTCAACTCGCTCAACCCACGGATGAGCGTCTCCGACATTATTGCCGAACCGATGGTGATCCACGGCAGGAAGTTAGGACCGGAGACAGAAGATATTATCGTCAGCTTGCTGGAGCGGGTTGGGCTGCGCTCCGATCATTTGCGGCGTTATCCGCACGAATTCTCTGGTGGCCAGCGTCAACGGATTGGCATTGCGCGTGCCCTATCACTAAACCCGCGCCTGGTCATCTGTGATGAGCCGGTGTCGGCACTAGACGTTTCGATTCAAGCCCAGACCCTCAATCTTTTGCAGGATTTGCAGAAAGAGTTCAATTTAGCCTATATTTTTGTTGCCCACGACATGAGTGTGGTGGAACACATCTCGGACCGAGTCGCCGTTATGTATGTGGGCAAAGTTGTAGAAATGGCCGCCACCGATGCCCTCTTTACCAACCCGCTGCACCCGTACACAGAAGCGCTGCTTTCCTCGGTGCCCAAGCCAGATCCGCTTTATAAATCACATCGTATCATAATGCAGGGCGAGGTTGCTGATCCTTCCAACCCGCCCAGCGGTTGCTATTTCCACCCCCGTTGCCGCTATGCACAGGCGCTTTGCAAAGAAAAAGCCCCAGAATTCCGCCAGGTGAAGCCAGATCACTGGGCCTCCTGTCACTTTGCCGAAGAGCTGAATCTAGAAGGGATCTAGCCAATAATTAAGAATTGACTGTTAACAGTCAATTCTTAATTATTAGGCTCTTGGTCTAGGCAATTTTTGCTTGGATTAAGTGGATCAAATTCATTCGCTTTATCCTCGTCCTGTTTCTCCTGACCTCCGATTTTTGTGTATTGCTCAACTTGGGTGTGCTACTCTAACCAGACATTCCTCTGGGTTTTGTGCGCGTCTACGAACTAGGATAGTCCACATAAAAGTAAGATAAAATGACTCATCAGTATTGACAAAGTGAATTTCTTATGCTAAATTGTATTGTAAGTGCTTTCATGTAAATACTTTTTCAGGAGAGCTCCCTACTTCGACTTTTAATTGCATGTACAGAGCCGTTTAGGCAATAACCAACCGAATATCCGGCGTATCATCATGACGAATGCGACGATTTATGATGTAGCGAAAACAGCCGGGGTGAGCATTGCTACTGTTTCGCGTGTCCTTAATACGCCACAGAAAGTTAATGAGGTTACTCGTCAGCGCGTCTTCGCCGCAATTGACCAACTTCACTTTGTACCGAAGGCCGAAGCGACCGCGCGCGCACGGCGTAGCAATCATCGAATCGGTGTCTTAGCACCATTTTTTACTTATCCATCTTTTGTACAGCGCCTGCGTGGTGTTGCAAGCATGTTAGACGGTACGGCGTATGAGTTGGTAGTCTACAATGTCGATTCACCACTCCATTGTCGTAGCTATTTGGAAAGTTTACCACTGTCACGGCGCTTAGATGGACTTATCATTGTATCACTCCTGCTCGACAATATCGCCGCCGAGCGCTTGTTGGAACATAATTTACAAACTGTATTAATTGAAACGGCCCACCCAGCTTTTAGCGGTGTCGAAATCGATAATGAAGCTGGCGGACGTTTAGCTGCTCAATATTTATTGGAAAAGGGCCATCGCCAATTAGCATTTATCGGTGGCGATGCGGAAATTCCTGGCTGCACTTTGCACACCAGCGAATTGCGTTTTAGTGGCTATCAACAGTTTTTACAACAAGCTGGCATATTCTTGCTCCCCAGCAATGTATGCTTCACACAATATGGGTTGGATCATGCCCGTCAGCAAACACATCAGCTTTTAGATCATCCCG
>JBBRVA010000245.1:0-9976 GCA_038247295.1 Caldilineales bacterium
AGTTGCTGATTGACATCGGCTTTAAATCCGAAGGTGTCGTCAATGGTCGGGAGCTAGAGCGGGTCAGCGAGGAGTTTGCTGCGCTAAAGGTAGGCGATGAAATCCCGGTCTACGTGCTGCGCGAAGACAAAGACGGCAATGTCTTGTTGAGCATCAGCCGAGCGCTGGCCGAACAAGACTGGGAGCGCGCCGAAGGGTTGATGCAATCGCAAAACATCTTTGAAGGGATTGTTGAAGCCTTTAACCGCGGTGGTGTGATTGTACGCGTAGGCCAGGTGCGTGGCTTTGTGCCCGCCAGCCAGCTCAATGCTGCTGGTCCCAACACTGGTGAGATCAGCGGTGACAGCACAGACGGCGAAGGCGATGATCGCTGGGCCACTTTAATGGGTAGCCCGCTGAAACTCAAAGTTATCGATATCGACCGCAAGCGCAATCGCCTCATTCTTTCCGAGCGTTTAGCGATGCGTGAATGGCGACGCAAGCAAAAAGAGCAATTGTTGGAAGCACTAAAAGAAGGCGACGTCTACGACGGCGTGATCAGCAGTATTGCGGCCTTTGGCGCCTTTGTGGACCTAGGCGGGGCTGACGGTCTGATTCACCTGAGCGAGCTCAGTTGGAATCGCGTTACCCATCCTGGTGAAGTAGTAAAGGTGGGCGACAAGGTAAAGGTACAAATTCTCAGTGTAGATCTGGAGCGTCGGCGCATTGGTCTAAGCATGCGCCGTTTGCTGCCGCAGCCGTGGGAAGTGATCAGCCAAACCTACGAAGTGGGTCAGGTTGTACGCGGTCGGATTACCAAGCTGGTTAACTTTGGCGCCTTTGCCCGGCTCAATGATGATGGCGTAGAGGGGTTGATTCATATCAGCGAATTGGCTGATCGCCGCGTCAACCATCCGAAGGAAGTTGTCTCTGAAAATGAAGAATACGATCTGCGCATTATCCGCATCGATACCGATAAGCGGCGCATGGGCTTGAGCCTGAAGCAAGCGCTGCCCAAGGAAGAGATTGATTGGCAGATTGCCCCATCGGCGGCAGGCAGTGAAGATTCATTTGTCAATGAGATTGTTGTCAATGAAGAACTGGTCCCTGTGATGGCCTAGTCTGGCCCGCTAAACGATGAAAGATGAGGAAGCGAGCGCGTAAATTATACGCGCTCGCTTTTTTTATTACTATTTTACGCACAAAAGTTAATGATTTGTAAATAAACTGTAAAATTTCCTAGTTGATTTCCTGGAACAAAAGCTTTACAATAAGCGTTATGTGGGCGATTGAAGTCATAATATCCTTTAAAGCTCGCTTTACGCTTTTATGCGTATTGACAAATGCACCCTACCATCGTTACAATATACTTATTCACACGTGTTGCTCACAAAGATGCATTTGCGACTTTTACGATCAGTGAACTTTGATCTGTTTTGCGTCTATGTCAAAGTTCAAATGTTTAAAGTTCAAATGGGTATAAGGTAGTTACGCAATTCTTTTTTATTCGTCAGTCTACCCAGGCGAAACGCAGCCTTTTAGACTTGCCGATTGCAAACGTTTATCTCTCGTCCGTGGTCGGGATGAAAAGAGGAACCGATGTTACGGCAATGACCTCTCTGTTTTGCTACAATAGTGGCAATGTTAGCATCTCCATTTTACCCTGAGGGATAGATATGTCTGATAAACTTGATCGTTTTACAAAACGGGCGCGACGTGTGCTCACCTTGGCTCAAGAGGAAGCGCTGCGCCTGAATCACAACTACATCGGCACCGAACACCTGCTTTTAGGGTTGGTGCGCGAAGAAAACGGTGTGGCTGTGAAGGTGTTGCGTGAATTAGGGGTGGAGCCTGGCCAAGTGATCCGGGCTGTCGAACGTACCGTAGGTCGCGGTGAGCGCGCTCCTTTTGGTAAGCCAACCTTAGCGCCACGCACCAAGCGTGTTATCGAATTAGCGGTTGATGAAGCGCGCTTGATGGGCCATCATTATATTGGTACCGAACATCTGCTGCTTGGCCTGGTACGTGAAGGCGAAGGAATTGCGGTCAATGTACTCCGCGGTCTTGGCATCAATCTCGACCGGGTTCGTACACAAACCGCGCGCAATATTCTGCAAAATCAAAGCCAATCCAAAGAGCAGAAGAAGAAAGAATCCAAGACCCCGCTGGTCGACCAGTTGGGTTACGACTTAACGGCCGCTGCCGAAGAGGGTAAACTCGATCCTGTGGTTGGGCGCCAGAACGAAATCGAACGTATGATTCAGATTTTGAGCCGTCGCACCAAGAATAACCCAGCGCTGATCGGCGAACCGGGCGTTGGCAAAACGGCCATTGTCGAAGGTCTGGCGCAACGTATCATCGAAGGCAATGTGCCCGAACCGCTGCTCAATAAACGCTTGTTAATGCTCGACGTAGGCAGCTTGGTGGCCGGTACAATGTATCGGGGTCAGTTTGAAGAACGGTTGAAGAAGGTCATTGAAGAAATTATCAATTCACAAGCGATTCTTTTTATTGATGAAGTTCACATGATTGTGGGGGCGGGCGCCGCCGGTAGTAGTGTTGATGCGGCCAATATCTTGAAACCAGCCCTGAGCCGGGGTGAGTTGCAGGTGATTGGCGCCACGACGCTGGATGAGTATCGCAAATACATTGAGAGCGATGCCGCTTTAGAACGTCGCTTCCAACCGATTTTGGTGGGCGAGCCGTCGATTGAGGAGACGATTCAAATCCTTAAAGGCGTCAAATCCCGTTACGAAGACCATCACAAATTAGTCATTACCGACGAGGCGCTGGACGCGGCAGCCAATTTAGCTGCCCGCTATGTGCCAGATCGTTTCATGCCCGACAAGGCGATCGACTTGATCGACGAAGCCGGCAGCCGTGTGCGCATGTATAAAGCACCTTTTGCTGCCAATTTGCGTGAAACCTTTATGAATCTGAAGAAACTTCAGAAGCAGAAGGAAGAAGCGCTGGACACGCAACGCTTTGACGATGCAATCGACTTGCGTTATCGAGAAGTCGAACTCGAAGCCAAGCTAACTGAATTGCGCGAAGGTTGGAATGAAGTGACTAACCAGCCCAAAGTAACGCCAGAAGATATTGCCGAAGTAGTGGCGATGTGGACAGGCGTACCCGTGAACCGCATTGCTGGCGAAGAGCGCGAGCGCTTACTGGAAATGGAAAAGGTGATGCGTCAGCGCATCATTGGCCAGGATGAGCCGATTAAGGCGATCTGCAAAGCCGTGCGCCGTGCGCGGGCGGGTCTCAAGGATCCCAAGCGGCCGATTGGCACCTTTATGTTCCTCGGACCCACCGGTGTCGGCAAGTCCGAAACAGCAAAAGCGTTGGCCGAATTCATGTTTGGCAGCGACGAAGCGCTAATCAAGCTCGACATGAGCGAGTTTATGGAGCGCCATAACGTCAGCCGGCTGGTTGGTGCCCCGCCTGGCTATATTGGCTACGAAGAGGGCGGCCAATTGACGGAGGCTGTGCGTCGTCGCCCCTACTGCGTAATTCTGCTGGATGAAATTGAAAAGGCCCACCCCGAAGCGTTCAACATGCTGCTCCAGATCATGGAAGACGGCTACCTGTCCGACGCCAAAGGGCGTCGCGTCGACTTCCGCAACGCGCTGATCCTGATGACTAGCAACATTGGTGCTAAATTGATCCAAGGTGGCAACCGCTTGGGCTTTGTGATCAATCGCGATGATAACGAGACGCGCGACAATGAATACGAATCGATGAAGTCCAAGGTGTTGGATTCGCTCAAGAAGACCTTCCGCCCAGAATTCATTAACCGGCTGGATGGCATTATGGTCTATCGCAGCCTTGCCCGTGACGAGATTGCCCAAATTGTCGAAATTCAATTGCGACCGTTGCGCTTGCAACTAACCGAGCAAGATATTAAATTGCAATTGAGTGAAGCAGCCCGTCTGGCAATTGCCGAAGCCGGCTTCGACCCCGATTATGGGGCCCGACCGCTGCGCCGTGTCATCCAGAATCGCATTCAAGACACGTTGAGTGAATTGATCCTCGGCAACCGCTTTGTCGCTGGCGATACGATCGGGGTAGATTACCGCGACGTCGAGCAAGAGAACGGCAAGGTAGCCAAGGACTTCACCTTTGATGTGATTGATCACGAAGATCTATCGCTGCCGGAGATCAAAGACCCTTCCACTGTGGATGCGCTCGAGGCGATCTTTCAGTAATAGCGCTGTATAATCCGATTTCGATAAACAGACCCGCCAATGGCGGGTCTGTTTTTGTTTTCTCTTCGTTTGGTTCGCCTCAGTCGCGTGTAGTACAGCCTTGTCATGACGAAGCAAACTTCGTCTCCCCACACCACTTCTACTTTTCCTGCGAAGTTCACTTCACCCCCGCCGACTAAAGACTGTACGCAGCGTTGCTTTTCCTGTATAGCTACTTGATTCTGGATCCGCGTACACTTTTGCATGATCTTTTCCACCACCTATGCCGCGGCTATTCGCACAAAGATAAATGCTCAAAACTTCATCTTGCTCTACCAATTCAAGGCAACACGCTGAATTGGCACGGATCTTGCCACTAATATAAGTAGAGTGGAAAAGTGTCCATTCCAGCAAAGACGCAATGCACCAATCAGGAGGAAACTATGCACGACATTGATCGCACACAATTCGAGATGGGGTGGGAAAGCGATGAGTTCGAGAGTGACGAATTCGGGTTCGAGGCTGAGTCCGAACTGTATGGCGAAACCACAATGGAGAGCGATCTAAGCGAAGCCGACGAGATGGAGCTGGCCGCCGAACTATTAGAGGTCTCCAACGAGGCAGAATTAGACCAATTTATCGGCAACCTGATCAAGATTGTCAGCAGCCCCTTTAAGAACATTATCAGATCACCGCAGGGTCGTATGTTGGGCGGTGCTTTGAAAGGCATTGCCAAAAAAGTTCTTCCCATTACCAGAGGCGCACTTGGCCCGGTAGCCGGCCAGATGTTTGGCCTGGAGCTCGAAGGCATGAGCGCCGAAGACCAGGAATTCGAAGTGGCGCGCCGTTATGTACGTCTGGTCAGCGAGGCGACCACGCAAGTGGCCATGGCCGCACCAACCGAATCACCCCAAGCCGTGGTGCAACAAGCATTGGCAAACGTGGTGGAAATGCGTGCGCCAGGTTTGCTCAACGAGAACAGTTTTGAATTCGCGAATGAGGGGGAAGGGTACGGTGGCACGGCAGCGGAAAGTCCCTTCAACGAGATCGAGGAGATGGAGTTGGCTGCCGAGTTGCTTTCACTTGCGAATGAAGCGGAACTCGACCAGTTTATTGGTGGCCTGCTTAAAAGCGCCTGGCGTGGCCTCCGTAAAGATGGGGGCAAGATTTTGCGACCTCTGGGCGCCGTGCTCAAACCCATCGCAAAAAAGGCATTGCCTATCGTGGGCGGCGCATTGGGATCGTTCATCCCTATCCCTGGTGTTGGCACAGCGGTCGGCACGGCCTTAGGCTCTGCGGTGAGCAAGGCACTTGAGACGGAACTTGAAGGGATGAATGCGGAGGAGCGCAAGTTCGAGAAAGCGCGCCGCTTTGTGCGGCTGGCCGGCGCCGCCGCCCAAAAGGCCGCACAGCTACCGGCGACGTCCGAGCCGCGCGAAGCGGTGAAAACCGTGGTGCTGGCGGCAGCGCGCCAACATGTGCCTGGGGTATTTAGGACAAGCAAAGAGCCCACGGAAGCGCACCAGCACGGCAGCCAGCCGCATAGTGGGCGTTGGCTGCGTCGCGGTCGAACGATCATTGTGGAAGGCGTATGAACAACCTGCCGATTCACGCCATCGCGCTGCGTTTGCTAGGGCAAGAGGCGCGGGCTTTGCTTACCAGGCTGGCACGGGTGAAACCGTTTGCCCTGCATGAAACCATGGTGCCGGCCGCGGCGCCCTTGCCTGCTGCGCAAGCGGCCATCGAGCAGTATCTGGCGCGGGGCAGACGCGATCTGCGGCGCCAAGTGCTCGAATATCTGGACTGGTTGCACAGCCCATCCGGCCAGCAGGCTGCGCTGGCCGAAGCACAACGGCGCTTCACGTTCTTGCGCTTGCGTTTCAACAGCGTGCTAACACAATTCGATATCTTCTCGGTTGTCATGACGCAGCGCAGCGAGCAGGAGACGGGTGTCTGGTTGGCGGGCTTGGATCTGGTGGCAGCAGATGCGTTGGCCCTGCCCGGCGGCTACTACGCGCCCCCGCCCGTGGTCTGCTATCTGGATCGGGGCCATGGCGCGGCGATCCGGCGGGCGCGCACCCGCTTGCCGGGCGGCGGAGAGAATCCAGTTGCCGTGATTCGCGTCCCACGCGAGCGCATGGTCAGCAGTGGTATTGCCTCATCGCTGGTGCATGAAGTCGGTCATCAAGCTGTGGACCTGCTCGATCTGATCAACTCACTCCGTCCAGTCTTGCGTGGCTTACAACGGGGTGGCACCGGCTCATCCGTCACCTGGCAATGGTGGGAGCGCTGGATTTCCGAAATTCTCGCCGACTTTTGGTCGGTGGCGCGGGTGGGTGTGGCTGCTACATTGGGTTTGATGGGGGTCGTGAGCCTACCGCGTGCCTTTGTCTTTCGCACCAGCCTGGACGACCCGCACCCGATCCCCTGGATTCGTGTCAAACTGAGCTGCGCGCTGGGCAATGCGCTCTACCCGCACCCCCAGTGGAATATCCTGGCCGCGATCTGGGAAGCGTACTATCCGTTGGCCGGCCTGAACGCTGAGAAGCACCGCTTGCTGACCCAAATCGAGACCAGTCTGCCAGACTTTGTGGCGTTGCTGGTCAGCCATCGCCCCAAGTCGTTGCGTGGTAAATCGCTGGTCGAGGTCTTGGCGGTAGCCGAGCGCCAACCCGTTCACTTACAGGCTTATTTTGATCAGTGGCGTCGCTCACCGCCGCAGATGCGCCAGACGCCGCCAGCCCTGGCCTTTGCCATCATCGGCCAGGCGCGCGCCGATGGCAAACTAGGCCCAGAGGAGGAGAGCCGGTTGCTGGGCAAGCTACTTACCGAGTGGGCGTTACGCAGCACGCTGGATATGTCGGTGATCTGTGCGACGCAGTTGAGCGCACGTCATGCAAGCGTTAAACATATTGTTGCCGCGCAGGCGGCTTAATCAGATTAATGGAGGTTTCAGATGGCAAGCAAAAAAGCGCCAGAACAGTCCGAAGGCAGTGGTTCGCCACCCGTCAAGGTCGAAAAAAGGGGTGGGATCGCAGAGGAAGGAGCGATCAGCATAAACGTTACAGTACGCACCGCGGCTGGGGATCCGATTGAGAAAGCAGAGGTGACAGTGGACGATAGCGTCTACCTTACCGGTGCATCCGGCAAGGTCACTTTCCACGTGATTCCTGGACGACACAGTATCAGCGCGCACGCCTTTGGCAAAGTCAGCACCCAGTCGATCCGTGTAACCCAAGATGATTCGTGCCTGGATGTGAAGTTCGAGGTGGGCGATGGTCAACTGGTAACCTCGCCCGTAGAGTTGAGCGCGCAAAGCGATTTTGTCCAAGCTGGCGAAACGATTGCGCTCACAGCAGATCATTATCCTGATGCTAATTGTGATTATGAATGGTCGTCAACTGGCGGCGACTTTGTGGAACAGGGTGACGAACGGAACGCACGCGAAGTCCACTTGACAGTCCCAACTACGCAGAGCCAACCGATCGAGATCACCGTTATGGTCACGCATATCACGGGCAGTTCATTCAGCTTACACAAGAAATTAAACGTGGCGCCAGCATCTTCGCCGCGTAGAAGAATCGAACTGACAACCCCGCTCCCCGTCAGCCTACAACGCTCTACCCCGCCGCCCACGGACGACCAGGCGCTGTGGGTAGCAATTCGCAACCGTACCAAAGTCATTGCCTTTAGCAGCTACAAGGACTTTATCGACCGCGTGCTCTGCCACGGTGAAATCGACCGGGGTGGCAATGGCGAGCATGGTGCGCTGCTGACACGAAAATATTATGAACCGGGTGCGCTGCACGGCGTGGCTGCCTATGAATTGCTCAAGACCGCTACGCAAGCCTTCCTGCTGCTGCAGTGCGGCCTCGTGATCGAACCCAACTACCCCTTCAGCGGCGAGCGCCTCTATCAACCGAGCGAAGAGGCATCGCGTCTGGGCGCGCCGGTGCCGATCACGGAGATTCAGCAAAAGCTGGTGAACTACCTGGGGGGCGACAAGTTGCCCTACATCAAACGCATCATAGACGCGACGCTGGTGGAATTGAATGGCGTAGACAACCCGTTCTGCAACGGCTATCTCAACGGCCGTATCAATCCATGTATGATGGAGTTGATCTGGTCGTACTGGCAGGAAGAAGGCATGTTGGTGCAGAGCATCAACGCAATCAGCCTGCGCTTCCAGAACCGGCGCGGCCCGCTGGAAAACGATCCGTTGGGACACTTCGAGACCTCACCGCTGCGGGTACTGAACAACCTGACGTGGGGCTACATCCAGGATGAACATCATCGCCTGACGGTATTACGGCGCGCCCACGAATATGACCACCACTATGGCCTGTCGCTATATGGCAAAGCGGTCGGCAATTTGCGCACGGCTGACAGCAGATCGCGGTTCCTCGAAGCGTATCACAACTTGATCTACTTATTGACAGTATTCTACAAGCAGGCCGACGACACCACCTTCGTGCCGGATGCCTTCCCTGTGCTGAATGCACTGCGCGAAGTGCATCTGGAACTAGCACAGGGTGCCCACAACCAGTTTGGCGATATGCCCTGGACCGCGCGCGCCGAAATGTTGATCCAGCAATGGCTACTGGCGCGGCCCGAGATGCGCGAGTTTCTACAGAGCCGCCCGATGGTGCCCTATAGAGAGCCGTGGATGGCGCAGGTGGACACCATGAAGAAACTGCAAGGTTGGACCGATTGCTCGGTTAGCACCTTCCACGACCTGGCTGTGTATGGCGAACAGCTTCTGCTTTCCATTCGTTACGGTGACTGGGTCGGCGTTACCGATCCAGCACAGGCGGCCAACTGGGCGCGCTACTGGCGGCCAGAGATTCAGGGCTATATTCACGCCTATCGCGCCGCCACCGGGGTCGATCTCACGGCCACTGTCACGGACAGCCAGCAGGCTACCCTGCGCACGACGCAGCCGTCGGTTTTGCTGCGCCAGCGTCTGCAAGGCAGCTCGTTGCCCGCGCTACCCGCGCCGGCAACCGTTGCGCTACCTGCACCCTTTCGCGAGCGCCGCGCGCTGCGGCGTGTTACCTGACAAAAATAAGTCTAGGCGGGTTAGTGAGTTAGTAAGACAGTAAAACAGTGAGACAGTAAAACAGTAGGACAGTCTCACTGTCTCACTGACCACTGATCCGCCTTACGGGGCGCACAACCAAAGGCGCGTGCATTGCCACTACAACGGGAACATGGATGAGGGAGTTATTGAAAGCTCCGTATGAGCCAAGTGAGGAGTCAAAGTGAACAGAGAATTGTTTATGACAGAGGTATTAGAATTTGATGGAGAGTATGATGGGGAGTTTGATGGAGAGTATGACGGTGAATTCTCTGGCCAGGAATGGGAAGACGAAGCCAACCGGCGCCGGCAGAGACCCCGACGGTCAACCCGTCCGCGTGCCGGTGCGCGTGTGCGGGGGCGACCTCGCCCTTGGCTAGTGGGCACGCCAGGGCCGAGCGAATATGTGCGCTGGGTGCAAAGTTCGCTCAACCAGATCATGGATTTAAGCCTGTTGGTGGACGGCATAATGGCGCCAGTGGTGCGCAACGCTGTTCGTAGTTTTCAGGAAAAACAAGGGTTACCGGTGAATGGCATTGTCGGGCCGGATACGGAGCGATCGTTGCTGGCCGCACGCGGCGACCAAGCGCCGGCAAAGGACGCAAGTGAGCCGGCGGAGCCTGAACCCGCGGCCAAGAACACAAACCAGTCGGCGGAGCCTGAACCCCCAGAAACGGAGTATCCAGGCTTAACAGGGGAACACAATATGAACGCATACCCTGCTCAGTTCAGC
>JBBRVA010000246.1:0-9966 GCA_038247295.1 Caldilineales bacterium
CCTTCCGGCGACAAGACATGCAACGATTTCATGCCATAATGGGCCACCCACAGACGGCCCTCAGCGTCAAAGGCGATGCCGTCGGGCTGATTGTACTCCTGGCCAGGTAGTTCTTGATTTTTGGGCAGATCACAAAAAACACGCGGTGCGCCGGTGGCCACGCCTGGTTCAAGCAGATCGACGACCAGAATCCGGTTCTGCAAACTTTCGGCAAAGAACAACTGTTTGCGATCAGCCGATAAGGCGACGCCGTTGGCAAAGTCGATATTGCCGGCCACCAACTGCTTGCTACCATCGGGCGCGACATAGATCACGGCGCCGGTTGCCGCCACCGAGTCGGTAAAGTAAAAGCCGCCGGCGGGGTCCAACGATACATCATTCGGGCAACGGATCTCCAGATCACCGACTTTACCCACGGCTGCGTAGCCAAGCAATTTGCCATCCTTGTCCAGATGAAGCATGGCGTGTTGGCTGCCATCGCATACCAGATGCTCACCGTTGGATAGAATTTTGTGGCCGTTGGGCGCGCCGGTTCTGGCCCACTCTTCTACGCTGCCATCGGCGTTGACACGGGTGATGATCTCGCCGTGCGAAAAATAGAGATTACCGGCATCGTCAATCACCGCACCTTCGGTGTAGTCATCGGTAATAATCACGGCTTGGGGTTGAATGGTTGATGGGTGGGGTAAAGTTGACATGGTTTCTCCTCCAAGGATGCAAAGACAAAACAGAGAGATTTGGACGCGGATAAACGCGGGTTAAATAAATTCAAAATCCGCGTTCATCCGCGTTTATCCGCGTCCAAAATTCATGATCCACTGTTCCGATCGACATAGACGCGCTTGGCAATTTCGGCGTGTTCCATGGTGTCGGTCATGTAGGCATATTCGTCCCACTCGGCAACGTTGGTGACACCACAGTGATTGCCGTGGCGATCAACCGCGACAATGTTCATAAAGCTGTCGTCCACCGCGCCGGGCGGATGCGGCAGATCGCGCAGCGCTTCTTGACAAGCCTCCAGCAAAGACATACCGGTGCGCATCAGCAAGACGACGGTGTGGGCAGTGGCGCCGCGGATGGCCAGCTCGCCAAAACCGGTGCAGGCGGCCGCGCCATAACGGTTGTCACAATAGTTGCCGGCGCCGATAATGGGCGAATCGCCCAGACGGCCGGGGTATTTCCAGGACCAGCCGCTGGTGCTGACGCCGGAAGCAATATGGCCCAGCGCATCGATCGCGATCACATCGACGGTGCCGGCCACGCGCTGCGGGTCACGGGTTAGCGAGACCCAAGGCGCCATCTCGCGGCGCTGTAAGAGGGCGGGCAACCTTTCCGCGGGCACATTGGCTTGCACGCGTGCAAACCATTCGCGTGCGGCCTTTGCCGTGGGTGAGGCTTGCTGGGCAAAACCCATTTCGGCGGCAAAATCGGCGGCGCCTTGCCCCACCAGAAAGACATGCGGTAGGGTTTCCATCACACGCCGGGCAATCGAAATCGGGTGTGGATAGCCGCGCAGCGCCCCCACCGCGCCGGCGGTGCGCGTGTAGCCTTCCATCAAGCTGGCATCTAACTCTACTTCGCCCAGCAAATTCGGCCAACCACTCAACCCCACACTGTCATCGTCGGGATTGCTCTCCACGAGCCGAATCGCCGCCTCCACGGCGTCTAGCGCCGAACCGCCCTGCTTTAGAATGTGCATGGCCGGGGGTAAAGCGTGTAACGCATTCTCGCTACCAATCAGTAACATAAAATTCCTTTATCTGGCGAATCAATTCGCAGCTACGCAGACGAAGTCGCCCTACGGCGACTGATCAATAAAGGCGCATCAACCCTTCTGCGCCTGGGATCGGTTTGCGTTCGTAGGCTTCAGTGATCCAGCGCGCGCGCGATGGGCGGCCTGGGTTGCGGTAGGCATAGACAACGGCCCAGCGCGTGGGGCGATCAGGCAGCCGCGGGTTGACGGCATGCGCGGCGTGCGTCCACATTAGCACGACACTGGCGGGCGGGATAGCGAGCGCCTCGATTTGTAATGGTTCACCGGTAAGCGGATACGTCTTGCCCGCCAGCCAGCCCGTTTGGAGATCAGCGTCTGTCTCGGCGTTGATCTGCTCGTCGCGATAGAGATGGCTACCCGGCACGGCTTTGAGATTGCCATTGTTCAACTCAAAGCCGTTGACATAAAAGAAAATGCGCAAGAATCCTAAGCTCGGATCGTCCTCGGCATATTCATGGCTATGCCAGCGCACCCCTTGATTGCCACTGGGCCGATTGAGGGTGACGCAATGGTCAAAACGAATGTTTTCGCCCAACACCTGGCGCGCCAGCTTCAACAATTGGGGGTGCGCGATCAAACTTTCCAGATAACTGTCATATTCGGCGGCATTGCGATTTGGCAACGGGTCTTTCACGCCCGCTTCGACCAGATCTTCAATGCGGGATAGGGATTGCGTCAATTGCTCACAGGCTTGCGGCGTCAGGAGGCCAGGGAGTACAAAGTGACCATCTCGGTCCAACTTTTCTTTGTCCTGAGCGCTAAATTCATAGGGTTGGAAGATAGGTGTTTGCTGCATTAGAAAATCGATTCTTTCTTGGGATGCGAGGTAGATAGGGAAACAGGGATACAAGGTAACCTACCTGCCTACTTGTTTCCCTGCCTACTTGTATCCCTGTTTCCCTGTCCAAGCCTCTGCCTCCGGCTGGAACTTGTTATTGATGTACCAGGTGCGATAGATGCGATTGTTCAGATAGACCCAGGCCGCAAAACCAGCGTCGTTGGGGGTTAGATCTTCGCCGGCGACAAACGGTTTCCACAACTGGGTGAAGGTTGGATGGAAGACGAAGACCGCCGGGCAATCATCAACCAAGACCTGCTCCGTTTGCAAGAAGAGGTCGTCGCGCGTGGCCGGGTCGCCGAATTCCGAATCGGCCTGGCGCAGGAGTTCTTCGAACTGTTCATTCTTCCAGGCGTGGCGGCCGTCCGAGCGCCAGATGCTGAGGAAGTTGCTGGCATCGACAAAGTCAAACTGATAGGGCACCCAGTAGAAGAGCAACTCTTTGGCATTGAGTGAGTCCATAAAGGTCTTAACTTCTGCCTGGACAACGCTGACCTGGATATTCAAATTCTGGGTCAGCATGGTGGCGACCGCTTCGGCGGCATCGGGGAAATTCGGACCGCGGATCCACATTTCCAAGGCGGGGAAGCCTTCACCATCAGCATAGCCGGCCTCGGCCAGCAACGATTTTGCCAATTCCGGATCGTATTTCTGGACATCCTTCAGTTGATCGACGTGCTCGCCGGGGAAGCCTTTCATCAACATGGTGTAGGCTGGCTGACCCTGGTCTTTGAGTACAGTGCTGGTGAGCGTGTCACGGTCGATGGCATGGCTAAAGGCCTGGCGCACCTTGAGGTTATCAAACGGCGCTTTGAAGGTGTTCATGCCCACATAGTAGGTCTGGAAATGGGCATAGCTGTGGACTTCGTCCGGCACATCTTGCTTGGCGCGTTGCAGATCGGAGATATTGGGGATGCCGCCAGAGCCAGTCATATAATACTCGCCGGTCAGGTAACCGGCGAGGGTCACCTGCGGCTCATCCGCGCTGCCACCCAAAGGTTGTGTGCCGGGGCGGTAGATAATTTTCTCCACCAATGGTTTGATCGGCCCTTTGTAATTGGTGTTGATCTCCCAAACGGTTTCGCCATCCGGTTCCAATTTTGCGAGCTTGAAGGGACCAGACGCGACATATGTTTCGGGTTGCAACGACCAGGCATCGCCATGCGCGTCAAAGGCATGTTTGGGATGGGGAATGGCAATCGAGAGCCAGCCGGGTACATAGGGCGCGGGGTACTCTGTCACCACTTCCAACGTGTAGTCATCTACCGCACGACAGCCCAGTTGATCGAGCGGCAGTTCACCGGCATTGACCGCTGTCCAGTTCTTCATAAAGAAGAAATACCAAGCGAAATCAAACCCGGTGGCGGGGTCGGCGCCATACTGGAAGGAATTGACCCAATCCTGGGCGGTCAAGGGCGTGCCGTCGCTCCATTCCATCCCCTCGCGCAGCTTGAAATGCCAGGTGACTTTGTCCTCCATTACCTCCCAACTCTCGGCGGCGCCGGGCAGCAGCGTCATGTTCTTGTCTAGGATAGCCAACGGTTCGCCGCCCAACCAGGTGCCCACCAATTGGCGATAGTTTACCTTGAACCAATCGGCCGAGACGGCAATGTTATTGCCACCTTGGAGATACATCACTTGGTGTTCAAGCGCGGCAGCGTCGGCGGGCAGTTCGACGCCCAAACTGTTGACGACGGGTCCAGTTGGGGCCCCGGCAGCAGCCCCCGCGCTGGTGTCTGCCGCTGGGCCACTGGCAGGTGCCGGGGCACAAGCAGCCAGATAGACCACGCTAGTTGCAAGACCAGATAACCTGATAAACTCGCGACGAGATAACTTTGATGGTGGTAACACAGTGTTTCTCCTTTATGATGAAAACGAGTGGATGGTAAATAGCGAGACAGTAGAACAGTAAGACAGTAAGACAGTAAGACAGTAAGACAGTAGAACAGTAAGACAGTAAGACAGTAAGTTAGTGGACTACTGACTGACTGTCTCACTGGCCTACTGTCTCACTGGCCTACTGTCTCACTGCCCTACTGATCCTAACGGGTTTGTGAAGGATCAAGTGCGTCGCGTAGCCCATCGGCAACATAGGCAAAGGCGAGAATAATCAGGGCCAGAACCAGAGCTGGGAAGAGGGCTAGATGCCAATAATAGGTGATATTCTGCCCGCCTTCTGCCACCATCTGGCCCAGGCTGGGGCGCGGCTTGGCGATCCCCGCGCCGAGAAAGCTCAAGCCGGCTTCGGCCATGATAATACCCGGCAAGCTAAACGAGACGTTGACAATGATTGGCGCAATCATGTTGGGGAGCAGATGACGGCGCAGGATGTGGCCTGGCCGCGCACCGATCATGGCGGCCGCTTGCACAAAGACGGTTTCTCGCAAAGACAAGATCTGCGCACGTGTGATCTGGCAGAGTGAGACCCAGCCAGGAATGACCAGAGCAATCACAATATTGCGCAAACCAATGCCCAGGGTGGCCATCAAGAGAATGGTAAAGAGCAATTGCGGGAAGGCAGCCATCACATCCACTAGGCGCATAATGGCAAAGTCCGTCTTGCCGCCGGCCATGCCAGCCAGCCCACCCAGCCCAATCCCGATCACCAGCAAGAGTGCCTGCGTTGTCAGCCCCACGAGCATGGATGTCTGGATGCCATAGAGAATGCGCGTATAGACATCACGGCCCAGGGCGTCGGTGCCAAACCAGTAGCGCGCCGACGGACCCTGCCAGGCATCAACAAAGTTCGCCTCATCGCGGCCAAAGTGGGCAAAAAGTGAGGGCACGGCCGCGATCAAGAAAATTAACACCAGGAAAATGAGACCCACCGTCGCCGTCCGGTTGCGCAAAAAGCGCTGCATCGCCATGCCCCAGACGCTGCGCTGGCGCACCGATTCATCCTTCAATTTCCAAGCTTGGGGGTAGGTTGCAACATTTGCCATATTTGCTTCTTCTTTGTCTAGAGCGTAGGTGGTAAGTGGTAATTGGTAAGTAGTAATTGGTAATTGCAAGAACAGGGCTGGACTTACCATTTACCACTTACTATTTACCAATTACCCTGTTCGCTTCCCACACTAGCGCGTCAAACGGATTCTGGGATCAGCCAACAGGTAGAAAATATCCGTGATCAGATTGACAACGCCAACTAACGTGCAAAAAAGCATCACGATTGCCATGATCATCGGGTAATCGCGCTGAAAGACACTGGCGGCGAAATAGCGCCCAATGCCGGGGATATAGAAAACTGTCTCCACAAAGAGGGAACCAGTGATCAGCACCGGCACCAGTGGGCCGGCCACCGCCAGCACAGGGTTAAGCGCATTGCGAAAGATGTGGCGCAGGCGCACCTTGCCTTCGCTGAGACCTTTGGCGCGCGCGGTGCGTACATAGTCCGAGCGTAAGACTTCGAGCAATGCCACGCGCGTGTAGCGGGCGATGATGCCCATGGGTCCCAAGCAGTTGACAAAGACGGGTAAAATCCAATGTTTGGGGCTATCCCAGCCGCCGGGCGGTAACCATTTGAGGACAATAGAGAAAAGCAACACAGTGCCCAGGCCCAACACAAACGAAGGCAGGACAAAACCAGAGAGCGAGATCGTCGTCGCTGCGTAATCCCACCAGGTATTCTGGCGGAAGGCACCGATAAAGCCCAACAACAGCCCCAGTGGAAAGGCAACCAGCATCGTCATAATGCCCAGCCAGGCGCTGATCGGCCAGGCGCGCGCAAAAAACTCGTTCACCGTCTCGGAGCGGTGGACAAAGGAGTAGCCCAGATTAAAAGTGACCAGATTTTTGATAAAAAGTGCATATTGCTCCCACAGCGGGCGGTCCAATCCATAAGAGCGCAGCATATTCTCGCGCTGCACACCGCTCAAGGGCATCTTTAATTCATCCCACGGGCCGCCGGGAATTGAATGCATCAGGGCAAACGTGATCAGGGAAATGGCCAGCAGAACACCGATAACACCGAGGATACGCCATATGATGTAGCGAACCAAGAATACCTCCAATCAGATCTGTGTCACACGTATCGTTATGGGATTTATATTTTTGGGATTTATATTTTGGGAAATTAACGAGTGCTTGATCTTATCATGGGCACGCAGGATGTGTCAATTGACTTTTTTTATCTACTTTTATTTGACCGCGTAAGTAAACCCATCCATCGCTACGGCCCGCAGAAAAACTTCTTCGTCCAGGTCTACGCCAAAACCGGGCGCATCCGGCACGGAAACCTGACCCCCATTGATGGCATAACTAGTCGCATCCAAACCGGGCGTGGTCGCTTCATCCCATTCGACATAAGTGAAACGGCGCAGCGCGCCGGCCAGATGACAGGCGGCGTAATTGCCATAATGGCCGCCGTAATGGTGTGGGGCCGTACGTACGCCCCAAGCGTCGAGCTTTTGACCCAGCGCCAACCACGGTGTAAAACCATAGCCAAAAATATCGTATTGGATGACGTTGATGATGCCTTCGTGCGCCCAATCCAACAGCGTGGGTGAGGCCTGGCCCTCGCCGTCGGCAATCAAGACGGCTAAACCTTGCGCCTTCAACCAGGCTTGTAAGTCCAGATAGAGAATGCGATCTTCGTGAAAAGCTTCTTCCATCCAGAAGATATTACAAGCAGCCGTTTCAGCGAGCACGCGTTTGGTCAGGTTCAAATTGTAGCCGTTGTTGGCGTCGAGCATTACGGTCGCCTGGGCGCCAACCGCCGCGCGCACGGCCTGGATCACCATGATATCGCGCTGTGTGCCCTGTTCTAATGGCAGATGGCGCGCGCCACGCCCTATCTTGATCTTGAACGCCGTATGGCCGCGGGCAACACCTTCACGGGCTTCATCAGCAATCAAACGGGCAGCCTCTTCATTGCTCTCAAGATGCAAGTCGTCGATATAGAGCGACGTATCGTAACAAGGGGCGCGCAGCGGGCCGTCAACCGTTCGGCCAGTAACCGTCGCCGCTAACTGATAGACGGGTTGGCTGGCGCGTTTACCGGCTAGGTCCCACAGCGGATAATCAAACGGCAAACCAGCCGCGGTTGCGCCGCGGGTAGGGGCAAAGAGATCGGTGATACGCTGGCCGGGCAAGGCCGCCATCTGCTCTAGTGTGGCGCGGCAGAAGCCAAAGCCGCGGGTACCGTCCTCGGTGGTGATGCGCGCAAGCGGGACGCGCACGGTTGTGCCGTGGTCACCCAGGCGCGCATTGCTGCCGGCGTTGCGCGGGCGCTGCCCTTCCAGGCGGCCCCATTCGATGGCGATGATACGTGGGTTGTTCATGATATTCTATCTCACTCTATTCTTCAGTCCAGGTCTAGCTCGTCGCGCATAAGCACGTTGAGATCGACGCCAAAGAGATCGGCAATTTTGAGGATCATTTCGGCGTTAGGTTTACTTTTCCCAAATTCTAATTGTGAAACGAACGTATGATTCACTTCAAGCCGCTCGCCTAACTCTCGAAGCGTATATCTTTGCCTTTTGCGTAAAGTGCGTAATTTTTCGCCAAAACGTTTCATATTTTCATATTTTGGGATTTGACAAATCTATAATAAAATATTAGAATTTGGATAGTAATAACTATCCAAATTCATTTTTGGTAAAGGCGAAAGGAAATCTAAATGAGCACCTACGAACCCGAACAGCTTTTGCAATTATGGAAATCCGAACAAATTGATAGCCAGATGGTGATTGGGCATCTGCTGCAACATCTGGTTTTGCAACAGACCGCGCTGAAAAAGATGCAAGTAGGATTACACCATTTTCAAGTGGATTTGGACAATTTGCGCATACAGTGCCAGTTAAACTCGCCGGGCAAAAAAGAATAGCGGCAACCGCCTAATAAATGCGGTGGCTGGCACAGAAAACCGGTTGATGGTGATTACCGTCAAGTTCGCGCTCGCCCTGCTGGCGCCAATGATTGGTCTAGACAATAGTGTACCGCTTTGCTATACTATGCCACAGGTAGCCGTGGCATCGCGCAGAAAGTGAAGATTACGAATGACGTTATCACCTTTTCCTGGCATGGATCCCTTTCTGGAAGCGCCAGATGTGTGGAGCAGCGTTCATGTGCGCCTGATCAACGCAATCAGCGATTATCTTTCGCCGCGCGTCCTCCCCCATTTTTTTGTCGATATCCAGCAACATGTCTATTTGCTCACACCGGATGAGCAAGCCAATCACTCAATCATACCCGATGCTTACATAGTCCGCACGCCGAATTTTGCGCAGCCCGTTGCGATGGCTGGTGTTGTAACACCCCCCACCTTGATCGAACCTTTGGAGGCGCAGCCATTCGAGATTCGTGAAGAATTTATCGAAATTCGCGATAAACGCAATCGCGCAGTCGTCACCATCATCGAACTGCTTTCGCCGTTTAACAAAAGCGCCGGGACGGCAGGTCAACGCGCTTTTCAAAAGAAACGTAAAACTGTCATGCGTTCAGATGTACACTGGCTTGAGATCGATCTGCTGCGTGCCGACGCCAGACCACCGGAGGTGATCGGCAAAAGCGATTATTACGCTTTATTGAAACGGGGCAACCGGGCTACGCCTTACGAAGTCTGGTATTTTGATCTACGCGACCCGATGCCAACGATTGCGGTGCCTTTGCGGCCTGCTTTTGCCGACGTTCCGCTCGATCTACAAGCGACCTTTGCTGATATGGTTCAACGCGCCTACTACGCCGAGAGTATCGATTACACCGCAGATGTGCCGCTCCCACGCCTGAAACCGGCTGATGCCGCCTGGGTAAAAGCTCAGATCAGTACTTGGCAAGCGACGCGCCAACAAGCGTGAAGCGAGCAACTGTAGCCCTCACCCCTTCAACCCCTGCGTCGCAACTCCTTCGATAATATAGCGTTGCAGCGCCAGATAGATCACAAAGATTGGGAGGATCACCAACACCGCCGCCGTGGTGTAGAGGTGATATTCGACAAAGAATTGGCCCACGTACTCGACCAAACCAACGGTGACGGGATACATCTCGGTGCGTTGCGCCACCACCAACGGCCAGAGCAGATCGTCATATTTGAAGATAAAGACGATGATCGCTAAGGCGGCGACATTATGGCTGATCAGCGGTAGCACAATGCGCGAGTAGATACCAAACTCTGATGCGCCGTCGATGCGGGCGGCGTCGAGCAGATCGTTGGGCACGCTGAACATCGCCTGACGCATCAGAAAAACGCCAAAGGGAAAGATCACCCACGGCAAAATCATGCCCCAATAGGTATTGATCATGGGGATGCCGCTCCATTGTTGGATGCGCAGCAAAATATTGAACAGCGGCAACAGGTAGGTGACAAACGGCACCATTGAGGCAGCGAGCAGGAACCAGAAGATCAGGTTGCCCAAGC
>JBBRVA010000247.1:0-9945 GCA_038247295.1 Caldilineales bacterium
CCATCGGGCGCGATCTGGTCATTATTTCAGATTCGATCGATTCCGCTACTTTTACTCCGCAATTTCGCGTGATCGCCACGCCCTTGCTTACCTGGGAAGCTGGGTTGTACGATGATTTGCAGATGACAGACGTTACGGTTGAGAGTTATGGCAACGTTGCCGAACAAACGCAGATCGAAATGATGCAAATTGAGCATCCACTCACAGCCGGCCTAGCTGCGCTTGTGGAAAGTAACAGCTCTGGAGCAAACTTTTTCTGGGGCGCGCCCAGTGCCAATGCCGTGCGGATTGCGACCGTTGTCGGTGCGCCGAACCGGGTTGCGATTTTTGGTTATGAGCGCGACGCGACCATGATCGGGATGAACGCACCGGCGCGCCGCATTGGCTTTCACACTGGCGCCGCATCTAGCTTTACCGAAAATGGCTGGCGACTTTTTGGCGAGGCTGTGATGTGGGGTGCGGGGTGTGTTTATACTGGCGATCTGGATGATGACAACGATGGCATACCCGATCACGTGGAACTGGTGACCGCACGCAATAACTTCGACACCGATGGCGATCAACTGCCGGATAGCCTGGATGTCGACAGCGATAATGACGGCATTTTTGATTTGTACGAGAGCGGCTTGCCGCCAGAATTGATCAGAGCGTTAGACAAAGATCACAACGGCATGATCGATGCGGCCAATGTGGTCGGGCCAAACGGCCTGGTTGATATTTTGGAAACGACGCCCGAGTCTGGGGCGATCAATTATGATCTGGCCGATGGTAATGGCGATGGTCTGCCTGATTTTCAGGTCAACAACTATCACTACGGTGGCCCGATCCAGCGGACAATCAGCGACGACGGCAAAGTTTATCTTTATTATGTCACAAATCCGGCTAGTGGCGAGGTGATGGCTGTTGGTGCGGCCCAAGCGACCGACCGCGCCTGGATTGACTTAACCACTCTAACGGAAACCGTGCAGCCCACCTTCCTGTACGATCAGATTTCGCTCCAAAATAAGTTCGTCTGGTCGGGGACGCGTTTTTGGTCGGGGACGCGCTTTTGGTCCGGCACACGTTTCTGGTCGGGGACGCGCTTTTGGTCGGGGACGCGCTTTTGGTCGGGTACACGCTTCTGGTCGGGTACACGTTTTTGGTCGGGGAATAAAGACTGGGTGTACGGTATCGATGCTGGCATCGCCCAGATCGCCGCCGTCAACGCGCCCTACGTGGGCACGATTGATGTTGGGGGGACAGAGCAGTATACGGATGTAGATTATCCACTCAATCTAGGCAGCAATCGGCAGATCTTCCTGCCGCTCATCCGAGGAAATTAGGTGCAAAAACCTGACCCAATGGTACAATAATTACAACGTTCGGTTCGAGCAGCAGCGGACAAATTCCAAAGATTTTCCGTACGCTTCGGAATAAAATTCTAGCCAAGTTGCATTGTCGCCAATGCTTTGTCGACGGGCGGTGGACGATAGATGATGATCTATTGTCCACCGCCTTTGTCCACTACCTGTGCTGCGCAACGTCCATCATTTCAAAAAGCTGTGAAGCAATCATGGGTCTGTTAAAACGGTCTCTTTTTACACCTTTTACAATTTACCTGACGTTGATCAGCCTCTTTGGTGTTGGGTCCTTGATCTGGGGGTTGGTGCAGTTTCCCACCTACAATTACGACACAAAGGTGAGTTTTATCCTGTTGGCGATGCTAGCGGTTTTACCCGCCTTTGCCACTACATCGGTGGCGGTTTCCGAGCAAGCAGGCATCACCTATCATATTGGATCAGTCGTAAGCCTGGCCGCGGTGCCTATGTTTGGCATACCGGCTGCCACTGTGATCATGGCGATCGATACTTTTGTTACCTGGCTGATCAAACCAGCTGATAACAATACCTGGCGCAAGAGTGCCCGTCAATTGGCTTTTAATACGGGTATGCATGCAATTGCCGTCTTTGCCGCCGGCGCAATGTTATTGTTTTTGCGCAACTGGCTGGGGCCAGAAACAATCTGGGGCCAAACCTTACCGTGGCTACCGGCGGCCATTGTCTATGAAGAAGCCAATCTTTGGCTCTTGATCGGCGTGTTACGTTTGCAACATGGCGCAACCATCAACCCGTGGGAAGTTTGGCGAGAAGATCGTTGGGCGACGCAGATCAGTGTCTTTGTGCTGGCATTGGGCGGCGGCACCCTGGCCTATGCACTGCAAACTTATGAGTGGCTGGGAGTGACGATTTTCTTTTTGCCAATTATTCTTTCTGCCTATGCGTTTCGGCTATATGTGCGCCAGATGCAAGCGCACCTCAACAATTTGGAACAGATCGTGGCTGATCGCACCAAAGATCTGGCCGAACTAAACCAGCAGAAAGATGCCTACCTGGCAGTCCTAACCCACGATATGATGACGCCGCTTACAAGTATTCAACTGTGCGCCGAAGAACTCCAAGCCGACCCTGGCGCGGCAGCCGACGACCCTAATTTGGTGACCTATATGTTGCGTAGCCAGAAAACCTTGTTGGGGATCGTACGCAATATTTTGGACATTGAAAAGTTGCAGGCTGGCCGTTCGTTGGCTACGCATAAAACAGAATGTGATCTGGCGCAGTTGGTAATCGATGTGGTGGGTATTTTGCACGCCGAGGCGACCGAAAAAAGTATTACAATTCAATATGAATTGGAAACGCAACCGTTTTTTATCTCTGCGGACCGCCAACAAATGGAACGTGTGGTGATGAACTTGATCTCCAACGCGGTAAAATATACACCCTATGGCGGCTCAGTTGTAATGACAGTCTACACAGAAGGCAAGTTTGTGCTGCTCCAAGTGAAGGACTCTGGCTATGGTATTCCATCAGGTGAGCTGCCCTATATTTTTGATCGTTATCGACGTGTAGAACAGTTGAAAGACAAGGCAACTGGCACGGGCCTGGGCTTAGCAATTACCAAGGCGTTGGTGGAAAGCCATGCGGGTGAAATTACCGTTGTGAGTACAGAAGGTAAAGGCAGTATATTTACAGTTAAGCTGCCACTCTAATCGGC
Source organism: Caldilineales bacterium (assembly GCA_038247295.1). Taxonomy (GTDB): domain Bacteria; phylum Chloroflexota; class Anaerolineae; order Caldilineales; family Caldilineaceae; genus JAPLGZ01. Next base: position 3,031 of record JBBRVA010000247.1, read on the forward strand.
TTTATCCCTCGATTCTTGCTTGACGCTTACAAGTGACAAAAAAGTTTATCCTTTCGTTGCAACAAAGTGTGGATTATGCACGGTAAGAAAATTTTGGTAATTGACGATGATTATAGTCTTTGCCAAATGATCAAATTTAGTTTTAACCGAGCTGGGGCGCAAGTCTTTACCGCCAATGATGGCCGCGAAGGGCTTCATCAGTTCTACAACCACCGGCCCGACTTGGTCGTGCTGGATGTGCGTATGCCCGATATTGATGGTTGGGAAGCGTGCCGGCAAATTCGTATGCTTTCTAATGTCCCGATCATTATGCTTACAACCTTAGATAAAGATGAAGAGATTATTCGTGGGCTGAATTTTGGCGCCGATGACTTTGTCACCAAGCCATTTAGCCGCGAAGTTTTGATGGCGCGCGTGCTTGCCCTTTTGCGCCGCGCCGAAACACCAGCGGAAATTGGCAGCCCCAGCTACCGTGATAGTTATCTTGTCATCGACCTGGAAAAGCACCAGGTCTTTGTCCTCGGCAAGCCCGTGCAGTTGACCGCCACCGAGTTTCGATTGCTCGCCTTTCTCTTTCAAAACGCAGGACAAGTATTGACGTATCAAACTATTCTCGACCGGGTTTGGGGCTGGGAATATAAAGATAGCATTGATTATGTCCACGTTTATCTCTCTCATTTGCGTCGCAAGCTGGAAGAAGATCCACGTAACCCCAAATATCTGCTCACTGAACGCGGCATCGGCTATCGATTTGAAAAACATGCTTCGCATGGCTGAAGGCTATGCCAACTCAATCAATACCTGATAAAGCGAGAATCTGGCCAGATTCTCGCTTTAATTTTAAGAAGCTTTTAAGAGTTGATCGGAATGAATTTAAGAATCAACTGCTAGAATAAAGCACTATGAGTATAACTAGTTAATTTATGCCAACTTATCCTTTAACCAAGCAAATATACTGCAACTATGGGGTGTCAAGCCAGCGTTGCACACATTTATACGACGTTTTTACTGTTTAGAGCGACCAGATTTATGAAGTTGTTACCTAGTAGGAGGTGCACTGATGTTTATGCCAAATCATAAAAGCAAATCTGCACATGAAACAACAACGGTGCTTGTGGTGGAAGATGATCGACTGTTTCGCGAAATGCTCTGCGAAATTGTTCAACTTTTGCAACCAACCTGGACTGTTTGTGAGGCAGTGAATGGACAACAGGGCGTCGAAATGGCAATCGCACGCCGGCCCGATCTGATTATTATGGATTTCAACATGCCACTCATGAATGGCTATCAGATGGCAATGGCCCTGCAACAGAAATCTGAAACCCGGGCTATTCCTCTGATTTTGAGCACGTGTGAGGACTATAGCCATCCATTGGTTGCGCGCTTGCGTTCTATATGTATGGCGGTGCTCTTTAAACCTTTCTCTTTGCGCGAATTAGGCCACATTTTGGAAAAGATTCAACCGGCCCAGGTCCATTTGGGTGCAAGCCAACATTTTATGCTAGAGGCCGCACGGTTAGAGCTTGCTTGATCTATACCCCCGATTGAAGACATAAACTGCTCTGGTAACAAACTTTGCCTGGGCAACAACGTGCTCACCAACTTCAAATGGAAAAACGGACAGTGCCATATACGCACTGTCCGTTTCTGTTTTTAATGCCTCCTTTTCTCCGTTTTTGGCTGTCTTTTGATGGCTGTACCAAGCACAACAGAACGCAATTCATAATTAAAACATTTTCTTTTGACAAAATTGTTATTACCTGGTATAATCAATAGATGAGATTGATCATCGTCAAGTGATTGCCAAGCGCAAAAGCTTACTGCGTTACGTTATAGGAAAAAATTATGCCATTGGGTGTCAACCAAAAAAATGAATCGCCAACCTGGCAAATCCTTGAATATATGCAGCGCAAGGGCTCGGCTACGATTAAAGAGTTAGAAGAATTGCTGCGGGTTACCACCACCGCCGTGCGTCAACATTTGACCACGTTGCAAGGCGACGGCTATATTGAGCGACGGCGTGTACTGGCCGGGGTGGGTCGTCCCCATCATGCCTATTTCCTCACCGAAAAGGCGCGCGAGGTCTTTGCATGCAATTGCGACGATCTGGCATTGACCCTCTTGGAAGAAGTCTTCATGCTGGAAGGCAAGGAACGCACAGGTCTGCTTTTAGGCCGGGTTGGTGATCGGTTGGCGAATAAATATAACCAATCGGTACGTTCCACTGTCCTCCAAGAGCGCGTGGAAGAATTAGCCGGCGCTTTATACCAGCGCGGTGTTCTGACTGATGTTACGACCCAAGACGACAACACGATTTTGCTTAAAACGTATAACTGTCCCTATCACGAATTGGCCCAAGAGCACCGAGAAATTTGTGACATGGACGAAGGCATGATGCGCAAAGTATTGGGGGCCGAGGTTAGCTTAAGCGCTTGCATTATGGATGGTCATACCGGTTGTTCATTTGTTGTGACGCCAAAGGCAGCGCCAGTAACGACGTACTAATGACAAATTACGGGCTGATAAATTGAATAAGGAATAAGTAACAGGTAATTTGTCATTCATAATTGGATCATTACGATTCATATGAATTGGCAGTGAAAACTATTTAAAAATTCGATGGGAGTTCAAATATGAGTGTCCTGGAAATTCGCAATCTCCACGCGACGGTGGAAGATACGGAAATTTTGAAGGGCGTCAACCTGACGCTAAATAGCGGTGAAATTCATGCCATGATGGGCCCGAATGGCTCCGGCAAATCGACACTGGCCTATGTGATCGCCGGCCACCCACACTATACCGTCACGCAAGGTGACATTCTGGTTGATGGCGAAAGCGTTTTAGAGATGGAAGCCGACGAGCGCACCAAGACGGGCCTATTCCTGGCCTTCCAATATCCAGTGGCTGTCCCTGGCGTTAGTGTCGCCAATTTCTTGCGCACCGCGGTATCGAATGTGCGCGGCTATAAAGAAAAAGTGGCGGGTAGCAATGGTCATAGCGGCGTCGTTGGCAGCAACTTGATGCCGATGCGTGAATTCCGCCGTGAGCTAAATGAAAAGATGAAGGAATACAATATCGATCCGAGCTTTGCGCGGCGTTACCTGAATGATGGCTTCTCGGGTGGCGAAAAGAAACGCACCGAAGTTTTGCAGATGGCAATGCTCGAGCCTAAATTTGCCATTCTGGACGAATCAGACTCGGGGTTGGATATCGATGCGCTGCGCGTTGTAGCCGATGGCATCAACAAGCTAGCAACGCCAGAACGCGGCTTCTTAATGATTACACATTACCAACGTTTGTTGAATTATGTTAAGCCGCACTATGTGAGCATTTTCCACGGTGGCCGCATTGTTATGACGGGCGGACCGGAAGTCGCGCTGATGTTGGAAGAGCGCGGTTATGGCTGGGTAGAACAAGAATTTGGCGTGGCACAACCCGCGTAATTTACGATTTTTGATTGACGATTTACGAAACAGCTTCGTCAATGCGGTAGCTTCGTAAATCGTCAATCGTAAGCCAATACGTCTACACATTCTAAGGAGTAACAACAATGGCTACACAAGCCGATTTAGAAAACCTGACCGGTGTTAAAGAAGAGTATGCCTACGGCTTTCATGATGAAGAAAAGCCCGTTTTCAAATCTGAACGCGGGTTGAACCATGGCGTAGTTGATCAGATCTCCGATCACAAAAATGAGCCGGAGTGGATGCGCAAGTTCCGCCACGAAGCGCTGGACATCTTTTACTCCAAGCCGATGCCGACGTGGGGTGCGGATTTGAGTGGGATTGACTTTGAAGAAATTTTCTACTACCTGAAGCCCAGCTCCGGCCAGGGCAAGTCTTGGGATGATGTGCCAGAAGGCATCAAAAATACCTTTGAGCGGCTGGGCATCCCCGAAGCCGAACGTAAATTCCTGGCTGGCGTCGGTGCCCAATATGATTCGGAAGTGGTCTACCATAGCCTGCGCGCCGAATGGGAAAAGCTGGGTGTGATCTTCTTGGATATGGACAGCGGTCTGCGCGAACACGAGGACATTATCCGCGAATACTTCGCCACGATCATTCCGGCGGCGGACAACAAGTTCGCCGCGCTGAATAGCGCGGTCTGGAGCGGTGGCAGCTTCGTCTATGTGCCTAAGGGTGTCCAGGTCGACATTCCTTTGCAAGCCTATTTTCGCATCAATGCCGAGAATATGGGCCAATTCGAGCGCACACTGATCATCGTGGAAGAAGGCGCCAGCATGCACTATGTGGAAGGCTGCACGGCCCCCATCTACAGCAGCAACAGCCTGCACAGTGCGGTGGTCGAGATCATTGTCAAGAAGGGCGCCCGCTGCCGCTATACGACGATCCAGAATTGGAGCACCGATGTTTACAACTTGGTGACCAAGCGCTCGATTGCCGAAGAAGGCGCGACTATGGAGTGGATTGATGGCAACCTGGGCAGCAAAGTGACCATGAAGTACCCGGCCGTCTATATGATGGGGCCGCGTGCGCATGGCGAAATCTTGTCGATCGCGTTTGCTGGCAAAGGTCAGCATCAGGACGCGGGCGGCAAGGTGGTGCACGGTGCGCCGTACACCAGTTCCAAGATTGTCTCCAAGTCGATTAGCAAGAATGGCGGCCGCGCCAGCTATCGCGGGCTGCTCAAGGTCGCCAAGGGTGCGCACCACAGCAAGAGCAACGTTGTTTGCGATGCGCTGCTGCTTGACGAAACCAGCCGTTCGGACACCTATCCCTACATCGAGATTGAAGAGGATGAGGTTAGTGTTGGGCACGAGGCTTCGGTGAGCAAGATTGGGGAAGAGCAACTCTTCTACCTGCAAAGCCGTGGCATCGGTGTCGATGAAGCGGCCGCGATGATTGTGGGTGGTTTTATTGAGCCGTTGGTCAAAGAACTGCCGATGGAGTACGCGGTCGAGATGAACCGCCTGATCCAATTACAGATGGAAGGCAGCATTGGGTAGAGAATTTACGATTTTAGATTGACGATTTACGAAGTTATTTCGCAAGCAACAAAATAACTTCGTAAATCAACGCTCTACTGAGCGACTTAATCGCAAATCGTCAATCAAAATGGAGAAATAACGTGACTGTTCTTGTTAAAGAAGCACCGGAAAAAGTAATTGAGCGCGTGGCCGGTTTTAATGAAGCGACCGTGCGGGCGGCCTCGGCGGCAAAAAATGAACCAGACTGGATGTTGGAAAAACGGTTGGCTGCCTGGCATCTTTTTGAAGGGATGCCCTGGCCCAAAGCGACCGATGAGTCTTGGCGGCGTACGCGCCTGACCGGCTTTGATCTGAAAAAATTTCAACCTTTTGCGACGCCAGCACACGATGCGAGCCAAGCCGTCAACGCGGTGATCCAGAGCGAACTGGACGAAATGGAGAGCGCCGCCAGCTTGGTCTTTGAAGCCGGTGGCTTGCGCTATCGCGATCTGAGCGAAGATTTGGCCGGTAAAGGCGTTATCTTTACCGACTTGCAAAGCGCCGTACGTGACTATCCTGAATTAATTCAGCAATACTTTATGACCCAAGCGGTGACGCCTGGCGAAAACAAGTTTACGGCTTTGCATGCCGCCTTGTGGGATACTGGCGCGTTTATTTACGTACCCAAAAACGTCAAGGTTGATTTGCCCCTCCAGGTGATTCTGCACCAGGACGCCGGTTTGGGTGGCTATCATCATACCCTGCTTGTGGCGGATACAGGCGCCGAAGTGACGGTCGTCGATGATCTGCTCGGCGGCCAAAACGGTATGCAGAGCAGCGTGGTCGAATTGGTGATGGCCGACAACAGCGTTGTTCGTTATCTAAATTTGCAAGACTTTGACCACACAACCTGGAATTTCCTGACCGGGCGGGCAGTGATGGCGCGCGACACCGATCTGCGCTGGATTCAGGTCAGTTGGGGCAGCCGCTTGACCAAGGCCTTCCTTGATATTGATATGATGGGCAAGGGTGGCCATGCCGAACTGTTGGGTATCTATTTCCCCACCGGTCGCCAACACATCGACCACGAGACGCTGCAACTCCATCGCGTGCCCAATTGTTTTAGCGATTTGCTCTTCAATGGTGCGCTGAAAGATCGGGCGCGCAGCGTCTATATGGGCGTGATCAAGGTTTTTCCTGCCGCCCAGAAGACCAACGCCTATCAGCGCAATGGTAATCTAATCCTAGATGGCACAGCGCGTGCCGACAGCATCCCTGGCCTGGAAATCGAGGCCGATGATGTTCGTTGCACCCACGGCGCCACCGCCGCCCAGGTCGAAGAAGAATACGTCTTCTATCTAATGGCCCGTGGTCTGTCGCGTCCGCAAGCCGAACGCATGATTGTGCAAGGCTTCTTCCAGGCTGTGCTCGACCGCGTCCCCGTGGAGAGCGTGGTGGCGAAGTTGGAACGGGTGATTGAACGTAAGATTGGTGGGTAAGTAGTAAGTCGTAATTGGTAAGTCGTAAATGGTAAGTCGTATGGGAGAACAATCCCCAATGACCAATTACTACTTACCAATTACCTTTTAAAGTTTGAGAAAGGGAGAATTTATGACAACAGAGAGCAAGGGCTATGTGCATCCAGAGGCCCTGGTCAGTACCGAGTGGGTGGCTGCGCATCTGGATGATCCCAAAATTCGCCTGGTTGAAAGTAATGAAGATGTACTTTTATACGATGTCGGCCATATCCTCGGCGCCGTCAAGATCGACTGGCACACGGATCTGAATGACCCCGTTGTCCGCGACTATATCAACAAAGAACAGTTTGAAGCGCTGATGTCTCGTTTGGGCATTGGCAACGATACCACTGTCATCTTTTATGGCGATAAGAATAATTGGTGGGCCACCTATGCCTTTTGGGTCTTCCAACTCTTCGGCCACACGAATGCCAAAGTAATCGACGGTGGCCGTGTGAAATGGCTGGCCGA
>JBBRVA010000248.1:0-9927 GCA_038247295.1 Caldilineales bacterium
TGAGCAGCTTGGACCCAGCCGAGAAATTGCCCCTGGAGATCAAGCCACCCCCGCCTGGTGCGGCGCGCAAAGTGGCCACCGCTGTACCAGCCTCAACGCTGCGTGCATTTCACCAATCTCTAATGCAGACACCAGCGGATTTTACCGTGCATCCGCGTTTGCAACGCGTGCGCCAGCGCAGCGTCAACGCGCTGGATACCATGCACGAACCAACTATCGATTGGTCCAACGCCGAGCAACTGGCGCTGGCCTCGATTCTGGCCGAGGGTACACCAATCCGCCTGACCGGCGAAGATGTCTTGCGTGGCACTTTTAGCCATCGCCATGCGGTGCTTTTTGATGCGCAGACCGGCAAAACTTACACGCCGCTGCACCACCTACCCGCGGCGCGCGCGGCTTTTGAAATCCATAACAGCCCGCTCACCGAAGCGGCTACGATTGGTTTTGAATATGGCTACAACATCGAGCGACCCGAGCGATTGGTGATGTGGGAAGCGCAATATGGCGACTTTGTCAACACCGCCCAGGCGATCCTCGATGAATTTGTCGTTTCTGGCTTTGCCAAGTGGGAGCAGACGCCTTCGCTGGTGCTGCTGTTGCCCCACGGCTACGAAGGCCAGGGACCCGACCATGCCAGCGGTCGCCCGGAGCGTTTCTTGCAACTGGCGGCAGAAGTCAACCTGCGCATCGCCAACCCAACCACCGCCGCGCAATACTTTCATCTGTTGCGCCGGCAGGCGTTGTTGCTCACCACCGACCCACTGCCGCTAATTGTGCTGACGCCTAAGAGCCTGCTGCGCCATCCGCTGGCGATGTCATCCTTGCGTGATCTGACCGAAGGCAAATGGCAGCCAGTGATCGATGACGCCGACGCCGTACAGAAACCCGACACCATCCGCCGCTTGATCTTGTGCAGCGGCAAAATTTATGTGGACCTGGTCACCAGTGAACTACGCAAGCAGAGCGACTGGATTGCGATTGTGCGTGTCGAGCAGATCTATCCGTTCCCGGCCGACCTGCTTGCCGACCTCTTCAAGCGCTATGCCAACCTGGAGGAGATCTTGTGGGTGCAGGAAGAGCCACGCAATATGGGGGCGTGGGCCGCCGTCAAGCCCCAACTCAACTATGTGCTCGCGCAGTTAGACCGCAGTAGCGAGATGTTGCGTTATGTGGGGCGCCCGCGCCGCGCCAGCCCCGCCGAAGGCTCGGTGGCCTGGCATCAGGTCTATCAGGCAGAAATTATCAAACATGCGCTTTCACAATCCGAAGCGAAACTGGAGACAGTGGCCGATCCAGAGAAGGTGACAGGATGATTTACGATTTTTGATTTACGATTTACGAAAAAATGTCGTCGACCCGATCTTTCGTAAATCAAAAATCGTAAATCGTAAATCACCTTGTCATCCTGTCATCTCCATTCCCGATAATCTCTCTACGAGGAAGCAAACTATGACGACTAAAGTTGTTGTACCCGATATGGGCGAATCGGTGGTGGAAGCCACAATTGCCCGCTGGATGAAGAATGAGGGCGATGCGGTAAAGGCCGGTGAAGCCCTGGTCGAATTGGAAACTGATAAGGTGAATCTAGAAGTGGCTGCCGAACGTGACGGCGTCCTGAGCCGCATCGAGCACCCGGCCGGTGACGATGTGAAGATCGGCGATGTGCTGGCCTTGATTGAAGAAGCCGGCGCCAGTGCGGCCGCGCCTAAACCTAATGGCGCCCAAGCCACAGCGCAATCTACACCCAGTGGGAAAAAAGAAGAAGGTTTTGCCGCGCAACCCGCTGGCGAACCACTCGTGCCTGAACCGGCAACCCCGGCCGCACCCGCCAAAGAAGAACGCGCCACCCCGGTTGCTAAACGCCTGGCTGCCGATCAAGGGGTTGATCTCAATGCGATCCCCGGCGCCGGCCCCGGCGGCCGCGTCACCAAACAAGATGTGGAAGAGTATCTGCGCAGCCAAGAGACGACGGCCGAGCAACCAAAACCGACCGCGCCGCGCCCGCCCGCCGCAGAGAGTAGCCGTCCGGCACCGGTAGTCAGCGTGCAGCCGACGGCTGGCACCCGCCCCGAAACGCGCGAAAAGATGTCGCGCCGCCGCCGCACAATTGCCGAACGCTTGGTACAGGCCCAGCACACGGCGGCAATGCTTACCACCTTCAACGAGATTGACATGAGCGCGGTGATGGATCTGCGCAAGCGGCGCAACGAACAATTTGAAAAACGCAACGGCATCAAAGTGGGCTTTATGTCTTTCTTTGTTAAGGCCGCCATCGGTGCGCTCAAGATTTTTCCACAGGTCAACGCCGAAATTCAAGACAATGAAGTTGTGATCAAGCACTACTATGATATTGGCATGGCGATTGGCGCTGAAGAAGGGCTCGTCGTCCCTGTCTTGCGCAACGCCGACACGATGTCATTTGCCGGCATCGAAAAGGCGATCAAGGGTTTCGTCAAGAAGTCCCAGGACGGCGCACTCTCGATTGAAGATCTGCGCGGCGGCACTTTCACCATTACCAACGGCGGCGTTTTTGGCTCGCTGCTCAGCACGCCCATCCTTAACCCGCCGCAGGTCGCCATCTTGGGTCTACACAAGATCGAAGAACGTCCCATTGCCCTCAACGGTCAGGTCGTCATCCGCCCCATGATGTACGTGGCCCTCAGCTACGATCATCGCATTGTCGATGGCCGCGAGGCAGTGCAATTTTTGGTAAAGATCAAGGAACTGATCGAAGACCCAGAAGTTCTGTTACTGGAGGGATAAACGAGAAATTTATCCTTTCTTGCTGCCATGAATTAACTGACATTGAACGCAAATTCCGCGAAACCCGCCTCTACCAAGTTGCCCCGATCTCCACCAATCTCGTACTCTCCTACGTGGCGCAACATGTGCTCGGATTGCCCCGTTCGTATTAGGATCGAACGGGTAAAAAGCTTGAACAAAAAACGAACAATTTCAACGCAAAGGCGCAAAGAGGCAAAGACGCCAAGTTTTTCTCTGCACCTCTGCTGCTTGGCGTCTTTGCGTTGAAATTCTAAACGGTCCATCCTTGCTTCAGCGTAGCTGCTGTAATAAGAAGTAAATGGCGACATGCAAAGCGACGCTGATCAGCAAGATTACGATAAATATCGGCTTGCGCCTTTTATGGCGAAAGGCCAACATCCCAGCCCAACCACCTGCAAAGCCGCCCAGCAACGCCAACGTATGCAATATTAGCTCTGGCACGCGCCATCCGTCGCGCCCAGCCTGCGCCTTGTCAAAGCCGTAATAGACAAAAGTGACCCCACTCCAGAAGATCAGCCAGGTGGTGTACCAATCAAGGTTAAATTGCTGAAACACCAAATAGCACATTGCCAGCGCAGCAACGCACAAGATAATCAGGATGACAAAGTGAATGCGACTTGTGCGCGGCATGGATGGTTTGCTTTCTAGTCTGTGAAATTGTGGATAGGGTGATTTTGCAATAGATAATAAACGAAGAAGGGGAGATAGGTAGACAGGGAGATAGGTAGACAGGTGATGGACCTGTTTCCCTGTCTACCTGTTTCCCTATAGTAGGACCTTATCCCAAATCATGCGAATAAATAGGATGCCCAAGTATACTAAACCATGCCGTAACCCAGCTCTTTTAACCGATTGCGGAGGGTTTTTTCACGGTTGGCCGTCACCACCAACGTTTTCGCATCAATCGCATGACAGTGCTTACTGATGGTTGGGTCGGCTAGTACCTGTTGCACCAGTTCGGCTGAACGCGCTTTAACAAAGACCGCCTGGGCGCCACGCGTAAAGGCGTTACTGTTGGTGTAGACTTGTTCCAGCCAGGTGGTGACCGCAACTGGCAGCGGACCATTGTTGCGCTTGGTAAGGAAAGCGGTTAAGGCGGCGAAATCCGCCCCCTCTTCCAGGGCCGTCAACAGCAGTTGTATGTCCAGCTGGTAGCGGCCCTCGCCTTCGTTTTGCGCGATCTGTCCCAACTGGCTTTGTAAATTGGGCGTGACGTCCGCAGGGTTGCAGAGGGTGATGCGCCGGTCCGCGCTAATGGTAAACAATGGTTCATCAAGCGCCTGCGCTTGCTCATAGCTGGGGGCTTGGCCGAGCAGATAGGCGCCTAGATTGTTGATGCGAAAGTACTTTAGCCCGTCATAGCGGCTGTAGAACTCGTCCTCATGATAATGCGCTTCGGCGGGAAATTCTGCATCTTCTGGGTGCAGATAGAGCAAATCGAGCGCCCCGATGGTGCCTAGATATTCCCACAGTACAGCATTGACATAAAGGCCTTTGGTCAACAACCACTGGCTGGCTGCCTCTGCCCAGCCGTAGCCGATCACCTCGCGGCCGTAGCCTACATACAGCTTTTGCTCATAGCCTTCTTCCAACGCAAAATCAAAGTGCCAGATTTTTAGGGCCCGATAAAATTCCTCGATTGGAATCCAGACGTGGGTGGGACACCAAGAGAGCGCCTCGACGATCGCGGCGCGGCGTGTACCTGGTTTGGATAGCCGGATCCCTTTGGACTTTTGGCCGCGAATCGCGTCAATGCGGGTTAACTCGTCGAAACTGCCTTGGTTGGTCCACGTCTCGAACGCTTCTAGCAAGAGCTCTAGGTCTTGCGCCTGAAGAAACGCTTTGCCCTGTTTCGTTAATTTGCCGCCACTATAGCTGGAGGTCCAACCGGCCTCTTGCGTAAAAATATTGAGGCCGAAGGGACGGATCGTTTCGTCTTGCTGTAATTTGTCCGGTTTGGGCAAAAAATCGCCCTGCAATAGTTTGTCATACAGTTTCTGTACACTGGTCGGCGTCAGTTTGTACGAGGATGAACTAAGACTGAGCTGGCCTTGATCTAACATGCGCAGGTAGACGGCCAAATCGTGCAGACCGGTTTCTTCGGTTGCGGCCTGGAAGAGTGGTTGTGGCTCATCAACACTCGGCGTAGTCTTGGGCGCGTCAACGATCCCCGTTATCTGAAAGCGCTCCGGCGCTGGGACAATCTCCGCCAACAAGGGCAGCATATCAACGGGGATCTGGTTGCGATAGACAAAGAGGTCAAACAGGATCGGCTCACGCGTCCAGTACCAATCATGTTTTGGCCGCTCCGGTTGCGCACCATATTGGGCCTCAAACGCAGCGGCCACGAATGCGCCGTCGTTGTGATAGGCCGCAGCTACCGCTTTTTGCGACAATGTGTCTAGCCGGTTCCAATGGCCGCGCAGCTTGTCGGGACTCAGCAACTCATCGATCAAGAAAACGACCATCTGATCTTTGCGCGTAAGTTTGCTGGATCCGCTGAGCAGTTTGACGAATTTCTTTAGGTCGTCATTCGTGTAGTTATAAAGTATGTCAAATAATTTCATAATTCAACATCCTAAAATATAGAACGCGGATAAACGCGGATGGGCGCGGATTTATTTTGTTTTAAATCCGCGCCCATCCGCGTTTATCCGCGTCCCGATTCTTGTTCTTCATTTTCACTGAAAGCCGCCTTGATCGCGGCTTTCATCATGGCATCGTAGGCCGGTCCCAAAACTTGCTCCAGATTCTCGTCCAAAAAGGCCGGTTGCCCCAACCGTTTTAAGACTGGGCGCGGCGTGACCGGTGGTTTGATATTGGTGGCAAATTGCGTCAGCGCTTGACCCATCGTCCAGAAATTGTCCAATGTCGCGTCAAGCGGAATCGCCGCTTCGTCGGTGACATAGTCGACGCCCGCCTCGGCCAATTGGGTTGGCTCGCCAGCGCTGCGGCGGGCGCGCAGCCCTGCGATAATCTGCTCTTGGCTGCGTCCGCGTAGCCGGAAGAGCAAGAAAGGATCCTCGTCGAACTGTTCACCCAGAATATAGTGCGCCGCCGCCACATGTTTGCACGGATTGGATGGGTCGGGGCAAGTACACAGCGTTTCTAGATCGGCGCGCGCTTCTGGGAAAAGGCTCACGCCGGCGGCGGCAAAGGCTTCTTCGATCTCCTGCGGCATTTCACCGGCCAACAATTGCGCCGTAAAAATGGCCCGTTCCGCCAAGGCGTCGATCACCGCTTCCCATTGCGCATCGTTCAAGGGGTGGAGATTGATCGTGATTTTGTAGGGCGTTGGCCGCGAACCCTGCACTTTGGCTTGGATACCGTCTTTTTTTTCGTCGATCGAAAGCACCTGGCCGCTGCGCGCGTACGAACGGCCACGGCGCAGCCGGCCCGCATCGACCAGGCGTTCCAGCGCCTTGATCCAGCGTTCTGCCCACCAATGCTTGACGAATTCGCCCCGCTTGCTGCGCGCCTTGATACCCTTATCGGTTTCCACCGGTTTCGTCGGTTTGTAGTGTTCGTAGTCGTGATAGCTCATAGGTCCTCGTAGGATGACAAGATGACAGGATGAAGGGATGACAAGATGTTGGAGTGACAAGATGAAGGATTGACAAGATGAAGGATTGACAAGATCGTCTTGCTGTTCAGTCATCCTGTCATCTTGCCATCCTGTCATCTGTTCACTCCAACATCTCCCGTCGCAACGCCACCATCGCGCGCAATTCGTTAGTAGACAGCTCGGTCAGCCAGTTCTCGCCGCTGCCGACGACGCTTTCGGCCAGCGCTTTCTTGCTCTCGATCATATCATCGATCTTTTCTTCCAATGTGCCGACGCAGACAAATTTGTGGACTTGTACATTGCGTTGCTGACCAATCCGAAACGCGCGGTCGGTAGCTTGATTCTCCACGGCGGGATTCCACCAGCGGTCAAAGTGGAAAACATGGTTGGCGCGGGTCAGATTCAGACCCGTGCCGCCAGCTTTGAGCGAGAGAATAAAGATCGGCGGGCCGTCAGTTGCGTCCTGGAAGCGTTCGACCATGGCCTGGCGCTGGCGCGCTGGCGTGCCACCGTGTAAAAATTGTGTGGCAACGCCCAGGCGCTGTTGTAAATAACTGCGCAGCAAATGGCCCATTTCGGCAAATTGGGTAAAGATCAGCGTCCGATCATTGACAGCCAGAATCTCTTCGAGCATCTCAACCAGGCGACCGAGTTTGCCGCTGCGTGCCTCTTCACCATTCGGGTTGTACTCCTCGCCAATCTGATGGAGGAATTGGGCGGGATGGTTACAAATCTGCTTCAGTTTCATCAACATCGCCAATACCTGGCCGCGGCGTTGCAAATCGTCTTCGGCGCTTTCAATTTGTTGCAGCGCCTCGCGCACGACCGCTTCGTAGAGCGTTGCCTGCTCGGGCGACAGGTGACAATAGACCTTCGTCTCCTGTTTGTCCGGCAAATCTTGGATCACCGTAGGATCAGTTTTGAGCCGGCGCAGGATAAAGGGTGAGACCAACTTGCGCAATTGTTGCGCGGCCTGGGCGTTTTCGTAGCGTTCGATGGGCAGAGAAAAGCGTTGGCGAAACATCTGCCGCGAACCCAGATAGCCGGGGTTGAGAAAGTGCATAATCGACCAGAGTTCGGACAGCCGGTTTTCGACGGGCGTCCCGGTCAATGCCATACGAAAGCCGGCGGGCAAGTGGCGAATTGCGCGCGCCTGTTTGGTCTCGGCGTTCTTGATATTCTGCGCCTCGTCCAGGATCACCCCAAACCAGTCCACTTGATTCAACATCTCTTCGTCGCGCCGCACCAGCGGATAGCTGGTGAGCACGAGCTCTACTTGTTTGGCCTGTTCGACAAATGCCTCACCGCGCAAACGGTCAATTCCCTGATGCACGAAGGAACTCAGATCCGGCGCAAAGCGCGCAATCTCTTTCGCCCAATTGGTGACCACCGAAGTTGGTGCGATTAGCAACACGGGGCCTGGCAACTGACCCTGCAGCTCCTTTTCGCGCAGCAACATCGCCAACGTCTGGATCGTTTTACCCAAACCCATGTCATCGGCCAGGCAAGCACCCATACCCCAGCGTCGCAGAAAATCGAGCCACGAATAGCCATATTGTTGATAGGGACGCAGTTGGGCGTGCAACGCGGCTGGTTGCGGCAAGACCGTCATTGGCTCATGCCCGGTGAAACGTGCCATCCAGTCGGCCAGCCAGCCATCAAATTGAACATCTTCGACCGCCAAGCCATTGATCTGCTCGTCACCCAGCCCCAGGCGCAGGGCATCTTGCAAATTGACGTCAGCGTCTAAATCGTGCTTTTGCCAGAAGCGAATGGCCGCCTCGATCTGTTGTGGGTCGAGCTGCACCCATTGGCCGCGAATCTGCACCAGTGGCGACTTCAACGCGACCAGCGCATCAAATTCTTGGCGGGTCAGCGTCGTGTCGCCCAGCGAAAGTTCCCAGCGGTAGCTGACCAGATTCTCCAGATTCATCCCGCCGGAGGCCACGGCATCGACACCCACGCCTTTGCGCCCTTGCATACGCAAGCGCACACCCAAGCGTGTGCCTGGTTTGTTCCACCAGGGGGGCACGAGCACGCCAAACCCGCTCTCTTCCAATAAGGGCGCTGCCTCGCGCATAAAGTTGAACGCTTCGTCGGGCGAGAGCACCGCCGTGGTTGGGCGCGCGCCTTGCAAACTACGGCGCAATGGTTCAAAAAGCCGCGCGGCATAGCCCAAACCGGCAAGTAACTTCTCTTGCGGCTGTTCAAAGTGGCGGTCAAGCGCGCTCAACATATTGCCCCGCGTCTGCCAGACTTGCTCGGCGTGGACCAACAAGCTGGGATCGTCACGCGCTTGCAAGAGAAAATGCAGCATCCAGGCCGGATTCTCCTGGGTTGCCGCTTGCTGCTGTGGCGCTTCGAGCCGAAACGCAATCCGAAAATGGCGGTCGCCGGCCATATGCAAATTACGCAACCAAGCCCGTTGGCTGTTCTGGAGCCGTTGCAGTTGCGCGGCCGCAGCCTTGACGGTGGGTTCAGCTAGAAATAGGGCGCGTAACCATTGATAAACTGGCTCAGTCTGGCCAAAGGTAAAGGCAGGTTGCGCCGTTTGACCCCACTGGCGAGCCAGCGTGTCGGTCATGGTGTTGAGAAAACTCTCCAACAAATGGCGCGGTCCTGGTGCATCTGTGCTCGTTTTCGTTGCGGCGCGACACAACGGCGGCATCGCCGCCAACAGCCGGGCCAGGCGTGGCCCATCACGCGGCCCATCCAATACGGGCAGCCAACGCGCCTGCACCTGCTTGGCATCCAACTGGACCAGCGTGGGCAACACCTTCTGTTGCGCTAAGACTTCTAGCACAAGATTGGTCGCCACTTCCCAGTAGCGACAGTCATCCCCGAGTCGTACATGCGCTGGCAGATCTTGTCCACCCGGCAAATTCATCAGTACCGTAAGCGCCTCACCTGGCGCTAGCCAAAGGCCATTTACCTGCCAAGCGCTCAGGGTTGGCGCAACTCGTTCGGTCAGCTCCCAACTGTGGACTAATTGCGGGGAAGGCTGCGGACCTTGTTTGGTCGTCGGCAACAAGAGGGTTATCTGGCTTACTTTGCCCTGCACTGTTACCGCAGTTAAGTCATGGAGTAGTTGGCGAACCGTTTTGTCGTCAGCGCAGAATGGGTGCAGCGTCGCTTTGCGGCCGCGGCGATCCGTTTTGGCCCATGCGCTCGCGTCGGCATTTTCTGCCCAAAATAGCACGCCGCCATTTTCACCCAGTGTAGCCGACGGTTGCCAGTGTGTATGTAGAAGGAGCATTGATTTTTACCGGAAAATAAAAATAAGTTTCTTTAGCCTGATTATAATACAGGCTGTCAAGATTGTTAAGGATCATCGAAACTAAAATCCGAGTCGCTGAGGCGACTTGCTATTGTCAGCCGCGGGATTTATCCCCCGCGGCAAAGAGAAATTTTCCAGATTGACGCCCAACGCATGCAATGCTAGACTTTCGGAAATAAGTATGCCAAATTCAACACAACAACGGGGCCCAAGGGCGCCCCGATAGGAGAGGATACTACTCGGTCTGACAAGTGCTGTATCCGATCCTGTCTGAATCCGTTGTTGTATTTCACAAACGGCA
>JBBRVA010000249.1:0-9891 GCA_038247295.1 Caldilineales bacterium
ATGTTGAACTTGGTCATCGCGACACTTTCCGTCGCCACACTTGCCGCGGGGGCTGTAGTTTCGCCAGTCGCCGTAGTTTCCACTGTTGTGGTAACTTCTGTGGTCGCTGTAGTGTCGGTCGTGGTGGTGGTTTCCGTTACTGTGTCCGTTGTGCTGGCCGGCGCGGTCGTCGCCGTGACCACAGGGGCGCTGGTGGGTGCTGGTGCATTGGTGGCCGCGCCACAAGCGGCGAACAAGCCACTCACCAGGAGCACAACCATGGCAAGGGCAAAAAATTTGACGGTTGATATTTTCCACGTCAACCAAGACGGGCGTTGGGTGGTGCGTTGCATAGCGTAAATCCTTTCCGGTACCTGGGGACAGACGAATTCCTGTCCTGTAAACAATGACAAATTAGCATATCTTGTGCAGTTGTTGCACTCTGCTCAGTTTAGCCTACAAATCTAAAGAGATTGTCAAGCGATCCTTAAAGGATGCTGAGAAATTTTAATTTGGCTTGGCGCTAAACTGGCAGAACCTGATTGACTGACAAACTCAGTTTTTACCGCAAAGAACGCCAAGAGCGCAAAGGTTTTCTTGCCTATTTTCTTCGCGTCCTTGGCGTTCTTTGCGGTTAGGTTAGTTTTGTCAATCAGCTTATAAAACAAAATTAAAGGTTGCCAGCTTACCCTGCGCCACATCCTGCACATCCATCAGCAACGCCGAATTGTAAATGCCATCGCTTTCGTTCTGCGGTTCACCAGGAAAGTAAAGCTGCGTGGTCAAGACGGGCTGGTCAGGTGCCTGCACCTTGACATGGATATGGCGCGTACGCCCTGGGTAGACCGCCGGTAGAATCGTTTCGAGCAGAAAGCGCCCTTGTTCAGCGGTGAACTGATGGCCACGCAACTTGTAGCCAACGTTGTCGTAAACGCCGGCGGCGTCACAATGCCAGAAATCGAGCAGGGCGCGCGCCACGGGTTGGCAATTAGTCGTCAAAACGGTGCCGCTTACCGTTAAATTTGTCCCACTGATACCCGCTTCCAAAAGCGATGTCCGTTCTGGGGTGTTGGGCGTGTAATAGGGGCCTTCGGTCTGCGCTGGCGTCGGATCGTCATCATCATCGGCGCAGGCAGGTGTTGGCGGCAACGCTTGCGCCACCGCGGGCGCGGCAGCTGGGGTTGCCGTGGGGATCAGGATGAGCGCCGCCGTCGGTTCCACGGTGGGCGCTACAGTTGCCAGTGCAGCCGCGGTAGGCGCGGGTATTTGCACCAAAGCGGGTGCCGCGCAGGCGGCTACCAATAACGGCGAAATTGTCAAGCCCAGGCGCAGAAATTCGCGCCGCGAGAGATAAGTAGATTGATTTTGATCGGTTGTTTTCATGTTGATTTTCCTTTCTTATACTTGACTCAAGCAAACGAAATCGTAAATGTACTGCCCTGGCCGATGCCAACACTGGTCGCCCGCACCGAACCACCGTGTGCCTCGACAATCGCCTTGACAATCGCCAACCCCAGCCCACTGCCGCCCGTTTCACGGCTACGTGAAGGATCGGTGCGGTAAAAACGATCAAAAATGTGTTCCAGTTGCAACGTGTCGATGCCCTCACCGCTATCTTGGACACTGAGTGTGGCGCGTCCATTTTGCACCTGCGCTGCGACGACAATTTTGCCACCGGGTGGGGTATGGCGCAGCGCATTGGCGAGTAGATTGTGCAATACTTGGCGCAGGCGTGAGCGATCAGCCGTCACCGGCGCGAGCGCGGGCGCAAGTTGAGCGGTTAACTTGACTTGTTGTTCCTCGGCCAATGGTTCAAAGACAGCCACCGTCTCCTGCACCAATTGGGTCAGATCCACAGCTTGTTTGTCGAGGGGCAATTGATACGCTTCGGCCAGCGTCAATTCGCGCAATTCGCTGACCAACTGGATCAGGTGGTGCGTCTGCTCATACAGATTGGCAATCTGCTCATCATCCAATTCATAGACATGGTCGAGCGCGGCGCGCAGATTGCCCTCTAACACAGTCAGCGGGGTGCGCAATTCGTGCGATACATCGGCCATCAGGTTGTTGCGCAATTCAGCAGCGCGCTGTAAATCGGCGGCCATTGTGTTAAAGGAATCGGCCAGTTCATCAAATTCTTTGGTGTTGGTTTTCAGCGTGACGCGTGTCGAAAGATCGCCCGTGCCAATTGCCTGCGCCGCATTCGCCAATTTGGTAATCGGTGACGCCAAGACCCGGCTGGCCGCAATCCCGCCGATGATGCCGACCACACTGGCCAGCAAGACCGACTCGACTAGATTCTCGGGTAGGTTATGCCACGGGTCGAAGGAGCGGTGCTTAGACAGCGTCGATGCGGGTTGTCTGGCAACCGCGGGGTTGTTGTTATACACGGGCGGCGGAAAGATCAGAAACGTAAATAAGGGCAGAATCGTAAAGATCAGGATCAGGCCGCTAATGGTGATACTTAAACGTACCCAAAGCCGATTCATCGCTCCCCCTTGGTCATGCGATAGCCGACCCCGTACACCGTCTGAATATAGGTGGGATTGTTGGCATCCGGCTCGATCTTTTTACGCAAATTGCGCATGTGGGTGTCCAAGGTGCGGCCCATACCTTCATAGGCATAGCCCATACTTTTTTCTAACAACTCATCGCGCGTGAAGGTGTGGCCGGGGTTAGCCATTAGGATCTGGAGCAGGGTAAACTCTGTGCGCGTCAGTTCAACCGCCGCGCCGTCAACGGTTAACGTGTGTTGATCCATATCCAGCGCAAGCGCGCCCAGGCGAATCAGTTGGGGCGCAACATTCTGCGCAAACTGGGCACGGCGCAACAAGGCACGCACACGCGCGACAATCTCGCGCGCGTTAAAGGGTTTGGTGATATAGTCATCGGCCCCCAATTCTAGACCGACAATTTTGTCGGTATCTTCTACGCGTGCCGTAAGCATAATGATCGGCATGGCGCCCAGCGTCGCATCCGATCGAATTAGCCGGGTAATTTCCCAGCCATCGCGATCGGGCAACATCAAATCGAGCACTACCAGATCGGGTTTTTCGCTGCGCAGGGCGTGCAGTGCGCTTTCGCCGTCATAGGCGGTTTGCACCGTATAGCCGGCTTGCTCCAAATAGCTGCGCACTACTTTGACAATCGATTTGTCGTCATCGACGACCAGGATCTGTTGTTTGCTCATTTGTTTTTGACCAAGAAAATTCTTACTTTATAAGTAACGTAATGATAGAGCCGTATAGATGGTAGAGATTAGAGATTGGAGATTTAATCTCTAATCTCCAATCTCTAATCTCTACCTCCCCTGCAAGTTACCTATTATCTACACCTGCCATCGAGCAAGCAAACGCTGTCTCGTTGCAATTACGCCGTCGCGATGGCAGGTTGGCCTTTGTGGCGCAGTTGGCGGCATTCGATCAATGCGCGGCGCACCGCTGGAATCCGTACGCCCAGAAAGACGGTCAGCAGAATCATATCCGGCAGGGGCAAATGGCCCCGTAACGCCACATGCAAAAGCGTAAAAACGGCGGCGGCATAGACTGTGTGGTGCAGCGGTTTCCACCATTTGCCCAGTTGGCGCATCAAGCCATCGGTCGAAGTGAGCGCCAGCGGCAACATGATCAACAGCGGCAGCAGCCCCAGAACCAACGACCAATCAGCCAATGTCTCGCGCCAGGCCGATAAAATGCCGCCCTCATCGATTGTAAAGAAGATCAGGTGAAGCGTGGCAAAGACAAAAGCCCATAACCCGGTCGATTTGCGTAATGGCAGCGCACTATTCCAGCCAAAGAGAATGTAGAGCGGCGTCATCGCCAGTGAAAGGAGCAAAAAGCGATTGCCCCACTCGCCACTGCTGTGGATCAGGCCACCGCTCGCGCGCCCCGATAAATCCCCCGTTGCCACTGAGCTTGCCATGCCTAAAAATAAAAGTGTGGCCAAAGCATTGATAATCGTCCAGCGCCAGTGCTTGCGCAACCAATTCATTTGTGTACCTCCCTTGATGTAAAATAGGGATATAAAATAAGTGCTAGCTTGATTAGGACTTAGGGCGGCTGAGCTTGTCGAAGCCGGCTTCGACAACCTCAGCCGCCCTAAAAACACCCAGCTTGCGTAAGTTCTATTGATAAAGTTCATTATGATAGGCAAATCTAAAGCAATTGTCAAGAGAACGTCAAAAGATAGTGCAGAAATAAGAACTGAAGAGATTAGGTGATTAGGACTGGCATAATCTCCTAATCACCAGATCATAAGTAAGGTCAGTTATTTATATTTACGCGCCAAAGGAGTCCTATGACTTTCCGATTACAGCGCCATGCAATCAACCCCGTCTTACTGCCAGACCCAACGTCGGACTGGGAGTGCTACAACGTCTATAACCCATCGGTGATCCACCACAATGGCCTTTTCCATATGCATTACCGCGCGCAGGGGCTGGACTGGATCAGCCGGATTGGCTATGCGCTGAGCACGGATGGCGTCCACTGGAACCGTCTGCGGCAGCCGGTACTCGAGCCCCACGATGGCACCGATTCGCGCGGGGTCGAAGATGCGCGCGTGGTCGAAATCGACCACACATTTTATATGACTTACACCGCCTATGGCCGCGAATTCACGGGGACGGGCAAACCGACCCATTTGGGGGGCGGCATCTTGCCGATGGTGGCGCGCAGCCAGAACTTGATTACGTGGGAGCGGCTAGGGCCGATTGTGCGCGGCGAAGACAACAAAGATCACGTCCTCTTCCCGCGCCAGATCGATCATCGTTTTGTGGCGCTGCACTGGCGCTGGCCACACGTCTGGTTGGCCCGTTCCGATGATCTGCTCACCTGGCAGGAAGCCGATATGGCCCCCATCTACCAACCGCGCCCGGACAACTGGTGGGATGCCAAGAGCGTAGGCAGCAATGGCGCGCCGATTGAAACGCCGCATGGCTGGCTCTGCATCAACCACGCCTACGCGGCCGATCACGTCTACCGGCTCGGCGTCATCCTGTTAGACCTGGACGATCCAACGCAGGTGATCCGTCGCCCTACCGAGCCGATCTTCTGGCCAGAAGAGTTGTGGGAATTGCGCGGCGAGGTGCCCAATGTGGTCTTTAGCAACACGAACCCGGTGATCGGCAATCAAGTCTACGTCTACTATGGCGGCGCCGATCACGTGATCGGGCTGGCGACTTGCCGGTTGGATGCGTTGATCGATTACGCGCGTTTTGGGTAGAAGAGGCGGTTACCAGAGCCAAAACTCAACGCAAAGCCGCAAGGGTGCAAAGACGCCAAGTTTTTTCTTTGCCCCTTTGCGGCTTTGCGTTGAGTTTTCTTGCTTTTTGTTCAAGTTTTTCAGTGGTGAGGCCTTAAATCGATTTGACGGATCGCCTGGAGGAAACCCCAAAGCCCGTTTGACGGATCAACGGCGTACGCTTATAATCAATTTTTGTCCGACTGCGTTCCCCCAGAACCTTTTTCAGAGAGCCCATATGACTTCACTTACCAAAGACCTGGGTCGCCAACAAAATAGCATTCAGCCCAAGGTGATGCCACCGAGGCCGACCAGTTGGCAAAAAACCTGGCGCTATGTCCAGGAAAATGCCATTCTCTTCCTGCTCGGCGCGCCGGCTGTCATCCTGATCTTTCTGTTCAGCTACATCCCAATGATGGGTACGGTGATCGCGTTTCAAGATTACAGCCCTAAAACGATGTTCCTGAGCCCGTGGGTTGGCTTGCGCAACTTCCGCCTTTTGGTCGAATCGCCGCTGGTGATCCGGCTGGTGGTGAACACGTTGCAACTAAATGCGATGTTCATTGCCGCCACTACCTTTTTTGCCGTGGTAACTGCGCTGTTAATCAACGAGGTGCGCTCAGTTCCCTTCAAGCGCCTGACACAATCGGTCCTTTTCCTACCTTTTTTTATGGGTTGGACAATCGTGGCCATGGTGCTCTTTGGGCTGATCGACTATCAGGTGGGGACGATCAACGCGATCTTGGTCAAGCTTGGGATGGAGCGGATCATCGTCACCGATCAGCCCGACCTGTGGCCCTGGATCCTGACGACGATTCGGGTCTGGAAGGGCACGGGCGCTGGCTGTATTATCTACTTGGCCGCCCTGGTCTCGATCGATCCGCAGTTGTACGAAGCCGCGGCAATGGATGGCGCCAGCCGCTGGCAGCGGATGCGCTTTATCAGCCTGCCAACCTTGACGCCCGTGATTGTCTTGCTGGTGCTGCTCGACATCGGCCGCATCTTCTTCGGCGATTTCGGTATGATCTACGCCGTGATTGGTGACAAGGCCAATCTTTACGCCACTACCGATGTGATCGACACTTACCTGCTGCGCGCCTTGCGCAACAATTCCAACTACGGCTTTAGCGCCGCGGTGGGGTTGTTACAGTCGGTCCTGGGCTTTATCTGTATCTACGGGTCCAACTGGTTTGTGAAGCGGTATTCGCAGAGTCGGGGCGAGGATTACACCCTGTTTTAACTATACAATGGAGATAGATATACCCATGACCCAAGTTTTGTTATCTGAACATATCGCCCAAAAGTTGCAACAGGTAGCTAAAGCGCGCGGTGCCACTTTAATGGAATTGGTTGAACAAATTGTGGAAGATTATCTGGCTCGAACTCAATATGATGAAGAATCTGATCCGGCCATTGGTCTATTAACCGGTCCCACTGATTTGGCAGATAATGCCAAGACATTTCTAATCCATAAGATAAAAAATGAGAGTGGTTGGACACAAAAAGAGACATTGTGAATATTTTGAACTAGCACCATGAACAGCTAGCTTAGATCAGATCGGGAAGTATCTATGCGCGAAAGTAACAACCTGGGTGACCGGCTTTTCAGCCTCGCCAGTTATTTCTATCTCATTATCTTTGCCATCTTCTGTCTGTTTCCCTTCTGGATCATGGCCGTGGCGTCCTTTACGGATGACATGGTTTTGCGCCAAGATGGCTATCTGCCCTGGGCGCGGGTCTGGTCGGTAGAGGCGTATCGCTGGGTCTTCAAGGGCAGTGAAGTACGCACTGGGTATATGGTCACCGTTTTTATCACGGTGGTTGGCACCTTCTGTTCGCTTTTTGTCATGTCCGGCCTGGCCTATGTGATGGCCTTAAAACGCCTGAAAGGGCGCAACAAAGTCGCCTTCTACGTCTTCTTTACGATGATTTTCACCCCCGGCCTGATCCCTTGGTTTATCACGGCGCGCAATCTGCTCATGCTGCACGACAATATCTGGGCGCTGATTTTGCCGATGATGGTGCAGCCCTTCTGGATCTTTGTCTTGCGTAATTTCTTTGCTGCGCTGCCTTCGGAGATTCTAGAATCAGCCTATATGGACGGTGCCTCGGATGCGACCATTCTCTTCCGCATTGTGCTGCCGCTCTCGAAACCGGCGTTGGCAACGGTGGGCTTGTTTATCGCCGTGGCCTATTGGAACGATTGGTTTCTGGCCCTGATGCTGCTCGATTTTGCCGAGTTCGCACCGTTGTCGCTGATTATTTTAAAGATGATCAATAATTTGCAATCGATCCAGGACGCCATGAAATATCCAGGGGTGAGCATTAACCTGGGCGACATTCCCACCTTGGGCGTGCGCATGGCAACCGCCTGTATTACGATTGGTCCGATCATTTTGGCCTATCCATTTGTGCAACGTTACTTTGTCAAAGGGCTGACGATGGGCGCAATTAAAGGATAAAGCTTCAACGCAAAGGCGCAAAGCAGCAGAGACGCAAAGCAGACAACACTTATTCTCTGCGCCTTTGCCGCCTTGCGTCCTTGCGTTAAAATTTTATGTTGGCTCATCTATGAAAAGTGTGCAAACCGATGTTTTGCCTGTTAACAAAATATTGTGTTTGCACACTTTCGGCTGATGAGCGTTTATGTTTGTCTTAAAAATGTTGTGTAAAACATGATGTAAGGAGAAAAAGATGAAGCAGTTAACCCGCCGTGAAATGTTAAAAATGATGGGCCTGACCTCTGTCGGTCTGGCCCTCGCCGCCTGCGCTCCCGCCGCACCTGGTGCCGCCCCGGCCGAGGGTGGCGCTGCCGCCAGCCAGGAAACCGTCAAGATCACGATGATCGAAAGCTGGTTTGGTGTACCCCAGTTCAGCGAAAGCATCGACCCCGTTACACAAGCGATCTCGAAGAAAATGCAGGATGAAGGGCTCAACATCGAGATCCAGTCGCTAATCTTGGCTGATCACAATGCCAAGTATCCAGCGCTCTATGCCTCTGGCTCGGATTTTACGATGGCCTTTGATGCGCCGTGGAACAAGATGAATTCACTGCGCGACCAGGGCGCACTATTGCCGATTGAAGGCTTGATCGACACGCATGGCGCGACGCTTAAAGAAGCGATCACCGAAAAAATTTACACCGCCAATTTCACAAAAGATCACCTCTATGGCATCCCCACCGCCTACTACTACGGCGGTACCGGCGGCGCTATCTACCGTGAGGATCTGCGTCAGGAATGGGGTGCAGATGCCCCCACGTCTGAAGGCGGCTGGCCCAGCCTGGAGTCCTTCTTGGCCGCCGTCGTGAAAAATGCGCCAGAGCTAATTCCCTTTGTGGGGGTTGCCACCCAGTCGGTGACTAGCTATGCGGGGGCGCGACGGGCTTTGAATCCGGGCGTCACCAAGACCGGCGTCATCATTCCCGACCCGATGGCCGATTGGCAACT
The DNA here is from genome assembly GCA_038247295.1 of Caldilineales bacterium. Lineage (GTDB taxonomy): Bacteria > Chloroflexota > Anaerolineae > Caldilineales > Caldilineaceae > JAPLGZ01. The sequence goes on from JBBRVA010000249.1 coordinate 8,670, forward strand.
GATCGACGAGGAAGAGTATGCGCCGATGGTTGAGGGAGCAGAGTTGTTGCGCAGGTGGTGGGACCAGGGCTTTATCAACAAAACCGATGTGCCTTTCTCGGGCCAAAGTCAGAATTCGCAAGTGGATTATATCTACCCAGGCCGCGGTGCCGCTTGTGTGGAAAACGAGCCTGAATACAAGCAGATCGACCAAACCAAACAAATGAAATCCTCCAATCCGGATGCTGTGTTGGCCGGTGTCGATTTGACGGGTATGCGCGCGGGCCAGTTCAAGGGCCGCGGTTCGCTCAAGCAGTGGAATTTTATTGTCTTCAACGTCAACGCGCCTGCCGAACAACAAGAAGCCGGCATCCAGTACTTCAACTGGTTGACCAGCAGCCAGGACAACATGGACTTGTGGCTGATGGGTGTTGAAGGCGTCAACTATAAAAAGGAAGACAACCTCAAGTTTTCCGAAATTGCCGGTGCGGATGCGGCGCGCAACTATCGCCGCCAATGGTATGTTTCCGGCGTATCAGGTCGCTTCCAACGCCAGCCGGCGGACTTGCCCAAGGATGCCGAAGACGCGTTGGCGTTCTTCACCACCGAGTCGAACTGGGACTTCAACCCTTATGAAGGGTTCGAGGCCGACACCAAGGCGCTTGAATTGGATTCAGCCAAACTCAACGGCATCTACGACGAAGCAACGCATGGCTTCAACTCCGGTCAGGAAGCGACACCAGATGCGATCCAGAAGATGAAGACAATGCTGGATGAAGCCGGCCGCCAGGAGTATAAGGCCAAGCTACAAAAGCAGTTGGACGATTATATCGCCGCCCACAAGGCGTAAGGAGGATTGGCGTTAAACCCGCTCTCGTTGATAAACGTTTCCCGTATCTTCTCAATAGTTTGAGATAAACAGTACAAACACTACATCAGATTCAGAAAACAACAGATGGGATCGTCTTCGAACCTCTGTTGTTTTCTGAATCTGGTGTAGTGTTGTCCCTTTTGTTAAGTAGATCCAGTTTCCCCACTAGAACTGTATTCATCGCCCGTCTTTTCCTTTAACTAGCTGCTCGGCAACAAACAATCTAACTAATACGACAACGTTAAATTAGAATGCGCCAAATCGCTTGTGCTGAAACTACGGCATGACGAACCTGCGATTTGCATCTGATTTTCGAGAGAAACGATTCGATTGAATTAGTGCCCATTTTGCCGTTCAAATTTTGGCAAAAAA
>JBBRVA010000250.1:0-9888 GCA_038247295.1 Caldilineales bacterium
GGTCAGGCGCTTCTGCGTGCGGAAGTAATCCGCTACCCAGCGCGCCGGCGTGACGCCCAGCGCGCGCACCGCCTTGATCGCCAACGCACGCCGCACTTCATCAATCGACGGCGCGGCAGCGTCATCCCAGCCCGGCAGCACACGCGCGCGCAGATCGTAGAAACGTTGGAAGTTGTGGCGACGGGCGATCATCAACGCGCCGCTGTTGTGCAGGTGTTCCAGGGCTTGCTTTTCGATTTTCCAGTTCCACCACGTGCCCTTCTGGCCATCCGTCCGTTCAAAATCGGCGGAGCGAACCGCGCCCTTTTCCTCGATCAAGCCGAGCACGTGCGCCACTTCCTTCTCGTGCTCGGCCAACCACCCCTCGGAATTGGAGAAGCCTTGACTGCCTTCCAGCATCAGCCGGCGGTAGAGCGGATAATCCTCGATCGGGATGAAACAGGCAGCATGCGACCAGTATTCAAAGAGCGCGCCTTCGGCCAACAACTCATCGAGCCAGCGCGGTTCATAGTCACCCAGGCGGCTCCACAGCACCAAGTAGGGGCTACGCGCCACGACATGGATCGTGTCGATCTGGAGCACGCCCATCCGCTGGATCGTTGCCAACACATCGGCTTTAGTGGCCGGCGCATCGGGCAGGCGGTGTAAGCCGTGCGCGGCCAGCAGGAGGGTGCGAGTTTGAATTTGGGATAGATGCATAGGTGAACTTTCTGCTTTTAGGAGTTATGATCAAGGTGAACTTGGCAAAGAATAACGGCTATTTTACCATAAAAATTAGGGATGCATGCATGAAGTCGGTGGGTGTGCCGCGCATTTCTTTAGTGGCACACAATGCACAAGGGCCAAACGGGTTGGTTTTACATCAGAACTTAATCTATAGATAACTTGTGATAGCATGCGTTCCGTGCTATCATGCGAATATGATTCGAGCCTTTCAAGATGTCGGAACCGAAGCAATCTTCAACGGTGAGAACACATCCGTAGCTCGCCGGGCTTGTCCGCAGTCACTGTGGAAAATTGCCGGCCGTAAATTGGATCAACTCGACTCCGTTGCAACTTTGGAAGAGCTGCGCGTGCCGCCAGGCAATCGCCTTGAAGCACTTTCAGGTGATCGCGCCGGACAACATAGCATCCGCATCAATGAGCAATACCGAATCTGCTTCGTTTGGACTGAGCTGGGACCAGCGTCTGTCGAGATAGTCGATTATCATTAATGGAGTGTAAATAAAAGTCATGGTTCGAATTCCTACCTATCGTGCACCAACCCATCCTGGCGAAATGTTGCTCGAAGAATTTCTAACGCCAATGAACGTCACACAACGGGAACTGGCGGATGCCATTCAAGTGCCCTACCAGCGCATCAATGAAATTGTCAACGGCAAGCGTGGGGTGACACCGAGTACGGCGTTACGGCTGGCCAAGTTTTTTGGCATGACGCCTGATTTCTGGATGAACTTGCAACTACGCTGGGATTTGTACTGGGCGCAGCAAGCAGAACAGGATGTTCTAGCCAACATCGAACCACTTCAAGTGCCATCTGTCGCTTCACCCGGCTAAGCGCCGAATCTGGGCTGGTGCCAACCACGACTGAGTTCTTGAGCGTCACACTGCCTAGTGGTACAGCCTGGTGTTCGATGATGTGGAATTAAATCAATAAAGCTATGCCAACAAAAAAGGCTCCCAAGCTATAGCTGGGAGCCTTTCCTTATCCTATTTGATTCTGTCCTACCTCTAGCACAAGTGGCGGAGCACCCCTTGCCGTTGTCTTGACCACCGTAATACGATAGCCTATTTTTGGATCTGGGGTTTGGCGGCACCCACCTCGCGGCCATAGGGCAACAACTTCTCGGCGCGCGTCCGCTCGGTGACTTGTAACGCATAAAACGTATCATCTGGGTCATCGACCAAGAGCACCAACGCCCGCTCTTCGGGCGAGAGATGTTGTAGCTCTGTGCGGTAGCGGCTGGTGCAATCCAGATCGGCGAGGGCCAGGCCATGGACGGTGCGGACAAAAGTGATGCTAAACGGGTTGTCGGTGGGCAGTAACGTTAATTTGAACTCATCCAGCAGCGTACGCGTCAGATCGCTGCCCGCTTCGCCAGAGACGGCGGCAAAATCAATCGTTGTGCCATAGACGGCCAAGCGGTCGGCTACGTCGTAATTGCCAGCCGGTTTGGCGCGATGCCAGGCCGTCTCGACAAAGCGGCGCTGCACCGAAGCTTCGGGGGTTTCATTGGTAAAGGTTTGGCGGCTGCCTCGCTCGATCGCACGCAGCCGGCGCGCAATCTCGGCCTCGGCGGCCAGGTTGCGCCACAGCAGATGCTCGATGGTAAATTCTTGGGCCAGGCTGCGGATCAGCTCCGAACGTACCGGGTTGGGCTGTTCCAAACTTACCGGCGCCACCGAGCGCCGCACCGTGTTGCGGATAAATTGAGCGATCGTGCGCGCCGGCGATTGGCCACTGACCGGGGTTGCGCCACTGAGGATATGCATCATCTCTTCGCGCCAGGCGGGCGTGCCCCAGATGCGCCCCAGGCGATCTTCGCTGCCGTGGCCGTGAGCGTCTTGCTGGGTGCGCAGATATTCCAGACAGCGATCCCACAAACCTTGGTTGAGATGGGGCTGATAGAGCGGCAGGGGGGTAACGCCTTGCGGCGGCACGACCGGGATGGCGGGCGCAGTGCTCAGCGCGTTGAGTTCGCCGGCTGCTTCGGCCAACATTTGTGACCAACTCTTCAATAGTTCGGTCAGACGGTCATAGCCGCGCACCAGGCCATCGCTGACCTTGGCTTGCAGTTGGGCAGTCAATTCTGTTTGCGCCAACGTGATGCGCTCTTGGCGCAAGGTGTGGATCCGGTTATGCGCGAGCCGGTAGATGACGATGCTAACAATGATAATCGCCAGCGTAAAACCAAGCAACGAGAGTCCATCGACGACTGGATCCCAACTTCGGCCCATGGCGAGTAGATAACCAAACGACAAGACAGCGACAACGCCGATTGCGATCAAGGCGCGCAATAAAATCTTGGCCAGGGGTGTTGTGTTAGCAACGGCCTGGTTATAGTTCACGCCCCAATTGCGCAGTGAAAGCTGGCGTTGAGCATGCGCCAACTGGCGGGCATTGGGGGTCGCAATCGACCAAACCTTCTGCCGGCCCTGCTCAATCTCGTGCAGCCAGCGTTTGACCTGGTTTTGCGCACCCGTCAAACCGGTTGGCGAAGCGGCCAAAATTTCCAACAGCCGCTCCTGCATGCGCGTCACCGTGCGCGGCAGCATGCGATCATCGTCTTCGTGCAATGTCCATTCCTGGCCGATTTTCACGGCTTGCGTGCCCCAAGCTTCATCGAGGGCTTGCGTACCCACTGCCAAGTTGGCATACTCGGCCAGCGCATCGAAGTGCGCTTGAAACGCATCTCCCCACCCGGCCGCAGGGGCGCGGCGCAAGTCGATGGCCATTGGCTTGGGCAGGACAAAAGCTTCTTGCACTACCAATTCTTCCACTGTCGCGGGCGCGGTCGTGCCTTGAAAATCAGGTAGCCGCAGCATCAATTGCGCCAGCGCTTCTTTTTGCGTCATGCCCATATCGTTTACGCTGGGATGACCGGCATGGAAGGCTGGCCGCATCAGTGGATTGGTAGCCGTTGGTTCTTCATCGGTATTGCGCAACACCCATTCGCGCACCAAGCGGCTCTCTTCCTGGCGGTTGACGGCATGCAAGAGTTGGGCGATGGGCACATAATCGGTTGCCGCCCCGACCAAGCTATAAGGGCGCGGTTCGCCGGCGTAGAGGCTATAGCCCAATTGCTCCTGAATCAACAAATTGCCACCGCCCACCGTCAAGGCTTCCAGGGCATTGGCGGCGACGACGGCCAATTCATGGCTATCCTGAGCCAGACCTTGATTGCTCTTCTCGCGGTCTAGCAGATAAATCGTATCAAAAAGTGGCTGGCTCACATATTCCGCCATGGCGGGGGCAGCACTGTTGACCAGGGTACGCATCACGGCCAGATCGCGCTCTTGCCGATCGTGGCGCACGCCGGTAAGAACTTCCAATTCGGAGAGCGCTACATAGGCAGTGGCGTCTTCGACCGCACGCGTCAAATCGGTGGCGTAACTGCCGGTAGCCAGCAGCGCCACCACCTGGGCGACATGGCGATGGCCGACGCGCGCCATCAACTGCGCGACCACCGGCCAGACCAACGCCGCCGCCAACGGCTCAAAGAGCGGGGCAACGATATAGAGCGTGGTCTGAACAAAAGGATCATCTTCCACCAGCATGTCCTGGCGGATCGGGTCGAGCAGGTGGATTTCTAAGAGACGCGCCAGATGTTCGGCGTGGGTGAGCGCCGTGCGGAAAAGATCGATGCGCGTTGCGCGCCGGACGTGTGGGCTGCTTTGCGGCATTCGATCGGCATTGGGGGCCAACCCGACCGCAGCGGTGGTAAAGCCGACGCCGTGATAATCGAGCGGTTTCAGCACGGCGTCGGTGGAACGCAGCAACAGGCTGGTGCGCTTCTCGGCCATCGTCAACATGCCCGCCGTTTGCGCGTCGAAGGCATCGTGCTGATCACGATCCAGCTTGGCTAGCAATTTTTCCACGTAAAAAGGCGGCGGCATCTGCTCCAGACGTGGCTGGCGCACATAGAATTGGGCTTGGCCGTAGGTATCCAACAGTGGATCCGGTACAATCGCGGCAAAGCTGGTGATGCGGCTCAGGTCTGCGCCCGTTGCGCCCATCGCCGCGCGCTGTTCTTGCGTGGCCTGTAGCCGCGGCCAAAGATGAAGCATGGTCTGCATGCCCCAGCCGCCAAAACAGAGGATGGCCGCACGGCCGTGGGTAAAGTTAGTTAGCATAGATTGAATGACTCAGTTCAAATAAAATGCAATGATCGGTAAAAACAGGTATAATGCTAATCGATTGATTAGTTGCCACTGCTTGACTCAAGGACGCATTGCCATGAAACCGCCATTGACGGTAGATCTACTCTGTACAGAAGCAAATTTGTTCGCACAAATAGAATCACAACAGTCTGATCCTAATCTTTATGGTGTTACCGATGGCAAAGCAGTCGGAACCTACTTCGAGGTTAAATTTCAAAAATATCTCCGTGAAAAGTATATCTATACGACCGGCAATGCGGCCAAAGGTATGGATTTCCCAGATTTGTTAGTCGATATGAAAGTCACAAGCAGGAAGCAACCTCAATCTTCCTGCCCTTTTCGAGCCGCACGTCAGAAAATATTTGGTTTGGGCTATTCGTTGTTAGTTTTCGTCTACGATAAAACTGATAATTCGATCACACAAACCAGCAGGCTCGACGTACGAAACGTCATCTTTGTTGATCAAGCGCGAACGGCCGACTTTCAGACGACGATGGGCATCCACAAAATCATAGAAAATGCTGGTAACATTGATGATTTAGTGGCTTTCATGCAGGAACGCTATTTACCGATCGACGATATACAAGCCTATCAACTTGCCGAAGAGATTCTCAACAATCCACCACAAATTGGTTATTTGACGATCTCTAATGCTCTCCAATGGCGCTTGCAATATCAACGCGTCATCGATAGCGCCGGCAACATCAACGGCATTCTACGCATTTTTTAAAGAGCTTATGTTAATTAGTGAAAAGACAAAACAGGTCGAATTTGGCGATTTTCAAACGCCGCCCGCGTTAGCGCGCCAGATATGCCAACTGTTATACAGCCAGGGATTACGGCCTGCCTCCATTCTCGAACCTACTTGCGGCAAGGGCACCTTGCTCATTGCTGCGATCGAGTCGTTTGGGCCGATTCAAAAGGTGCTAGGTCTTGATATAAATCTAGACTATATTGAGCAAGCTCAAAATGCACTTGCCGTCTACACCGATCTTTATAACGCCAATGCAGTACTCGGCAATTTTTTTTATACAGACTGGGCAACTGTCTTTAACCAACTGCCCGACCCCATCCTCATCATTGGTAACCCACCATGGGTGACAAACGCTGAAGTAGGTACGCTCAATGGGCAGAATCTACCTACGAAAAGCAATTTTCAACAATTTTCAGGTCTGGATGCGATTACCGGCAAAAGCAATTTTGATATTTCCGAATCGATGTTGCTTCATCTCTTGCAACAGATGAAAAATCGTCAGGGCACGCTTGCCATGCTCTGTAAAACATCGGTCGCGCGCAAGGTATTGGCCCATGCCTGGAAAAATCATTGGCAAATGGCTGATGCAGCGATTTACCGCATTGATGCTAAAAAGTTTTTCAATGTAAATGTTGATGCCTGTCTGCTTGTTTGTCAGATACAAAACGACGACACAAGCGACAACATTTGCAATATCTACCTCAGTTTGGACAGAAATACCTATCAAACAACTTTTGGGCTTATCGACAATCGTCTCGTTGCCGATCATAAGCTCTATCAGCAGTGGCGACACCTACGCGGTGAGAGCGTTTATCAATGGCGCTCCGGCATTAAACATGATTGTGCCCGGGTTATGGAATTCACCCTAGAAGCTACCAGCTATCGTAACGGCCTGGGTGAACTATGCGATCTAGAGAATGAATATCTTTACCCGCTACTCAAAAGCTCAGATGTTGCGAACGCGACTCATCCTATACCCACACGTTGGATGTTGGTAACACAGCGTGCCGTGGGAGCAGACACTCACACCATCCGCTTGGAAGCGCCGAAGACTTGGGCTTACCTCAACCGGCATAGCAGTCGATTCGATAATCGAAAGAGTGTCATTTACAAAACTCAGTCACGCTTCGCCATCTTTGGTGTTGGTGATTATTCCTTTGCACCCTGGAAAGTAGCCACCTCCAGTTTATACAAGAAACTCCATTTTGCCGTGATTGCGCCCTATGCCGGCAAACCTGTTGTGCTTGATGACACCTGTTATTCGATCCCTTGTGCAACGCAAGCGGAGGCAGAATACCTGGCTACCTTATTGAACTCCGACATAGCTGCCCAATTTTTCAGCGCGCTCATTTTTTGGGATAACAAGCGCCCGATTACGGTAGAAATACTTCATCAACTTGATATCGCTGCCATAGCCAAAGAACTCGGCGGCTTGGATCAACTTACCCGCCTTACTTCTGTCCTATTCTGCCCACATACAGAAGCAGAGCAACTTTCTCTCTTCGTGTAAAACGTTTATTTTGCCACTTTAAACTCTTCGGCGCTGGCCCTGCCCTTGGCCTGGCTCCACGCGTGGAATCACTGCCGGGCGGATAAAGCGATCATCGTTTTCGGGCGTCACCTCGGGCAGATCGACCCAACTTGGGTTGAGGTGAAACTCTTCGCGCACGGGGAAATCAAAGCTATTCTCATATTGGGCGCGATATTCCTCGATCCGCTCGAGCAGGGTTACGGGTAGGCCGTGGACAATCCAGACGGCGTCCATGCGCAGGTGATCGCCGGTGGGCACCCATTTGATGTCTTCTTGGCCCACGGTCGCCGCCGTCAAATTCGGGTCGTCGCGCCGGCTTGTCGGCACCGCGGCCAAGCGAATGTGCTCCAAATTCGATTCGTGGAAGCTGTAACGGTCGGCATCCCAGCGGATGTAAGGGTTGAGGCGGTCCAGCCATTGGTGGATGCGGTTGTCTGGCCGCTGGCGGATATGCGCCACCTCGTCGTTGTGTTGCAGCGTGATAATGTGATTGATGTCCACCAAGCTCTGCACGCGCTCCAGCAACGGGGCGTTGTCCGCCACGCTATTACTTAGCAGACCGTAGACATGTTCGGGGGCAACGGCATGCATACTTTGCACCAGTTGGAGAATCAGCGGCGTGATCGCATTCTTGGCATCGGCGGCCGAGACAGCCGCCCCCGCTTTGCGATAGAAATGTTGCAGATAATCGCGACCCACCGCGCCAGTTTCCAATTCGTAATAGGTGCTGGTGCTCGGCTTGCCATCCGAAATGCGCGGGTCGATGCGGTCGGCTAGCCGTCCGGCTTCTTGATTCGCCTTGGCCAACGCTGCGGCACAGCCGTTGATCTGAGCACGTAATGCTTCGCGCAACACGCCGGCCTGTTTGCCCAATTGTTCGACCAGGGCAAGCTCGCTGGCGTCACGGCGCTGATAAAGCCGGGAACGAGCTTTGCGCGTGGCCATGTCGCGGGCTCGATCACGCGCCTGGCGCGGGCTGAGGGCCATCATTAACAGATCGCCCAGGCCGGTCGCCAGCTGCTGCGCCTGTTCCGACATACCGCCCTGCTGCGCCAATGTTTTACGCCATTGGGCGCGGTTTTCCTCGTTGATCGGTTGGCCATTGAGCAAGAAAAGTCGTTGGCGTGGCAATGAATCGGGTGGTGCACCGGCCAAATTGGGCGGGCCTAACAGATCACACAGCGCAATTGCGCCGCGAATACCGGTGTCGTGCAAGGCGAGACGCATGGCCTGCTCCACCGGCTCCCAGAAGCTATGCCAGGCATCGCGGCGCTCTTCAACCTCGGTGACAATCGCTTCGAGGCGGTCATTGTTGAGCGCTGCATAGCGCGAGACTAATTGCGCCAATAGGCCCTGCCACAAACTGAGCACGCGCTGTTGATCACCTTCTGGCAAGGGGCCGCGCGGGTCGGTCAACGAGGGACCCGACGCAAAACGACGAATCAGGTCGGCGGTAAAGGCACGCTGCCAAAACTCGACCAGCGATTCATGTGGCGCCACTAAAGCCGAGGTCGCAAAGCTGCTGTAGACCAAAAAGTGACCTTTTCGAGTCGTGTTGTAATCATCACCATTGTAGTCGTGCCCGTTGCGGGGTGTGCGTGTGCCAGTTACTTCGACGGCGGCGTTGCCGGCATCAAACATGCGTTCACGGACCACATTGACTTCCAGGCCGAGAATTTCACTGCTCAAATGGCTGATCGCCGTCAACTGGATCAGGTGCGCGGCCATGGCTTCGGCATCCGATTTGCGGGCCAAGCTACGGCCATCGCGGTTGGTGCGCCCAACCAGAAAGATAAAATCGAACGGTGCATACGGCGTATCGGGCAGTTCGCGCTGCTCGCTGGGATAGAGGACACGAAACTGTTGCGTCTCTTGGAAATAGTTAATCTCCTTGAGCGCAGCGTAGGCATTGGCGCGGATCCGGCGCCGCTGCAAATCGCTGGTGATCTCGTTTTCTAGAATGTCGGGCAAGTAGAAGATGCCGACGATGCGCGCGTTGTTGCGCACCTGGGCCCGGATCCGGTGGACTGTATCCATAAACATGCCAGAGCCGGTGCCACCGCAAAGGCTACCGACCACGTAGATCAACTGATAATTGCCCACAACGGGAAAACCGCGGTTTTGCGCCGTCTCCATATCGCGAATCTTGTCCAGGTTGGAGAGTTTGGTCTCCAACATCTGCTTAAAGGTGACGTAGTTACGGAAGAAGCAGAGACGGCCGATAGGGCGTAATTGTTTAGCCCCATTGTGGATGTACCCCAGCGGGATCGACGGATAATTCCACCAGCGCCCGATTTCCGGATGCTGGTCGATGTTTGCAATCAGACGGGTGGCATCGAACTTGCCCATGTAGGCAAATTCGTCGGCAAAGAGCGGCTCCTGGTCAAGCCGGTTGACCAACGGCTCGGTATCGAGCGCCAGCAATTGGATCATACCTGGCAACTGGTCGCCACCCCAGACGTTGCGCAGGCGGCGCTTGACCGCACGCACCGTATTCGTGCCCATGCCACCGACACCGACCACCATCGTCGGATAAATTGTTGGTTTCGTACTCATCTCTGCCATTCGGTTTCCTAAAGTAGTTCAAGTGGATCTAAAACTGATTGGTGCGTAGTTGGGCGTAAATAGCCATCTAGTAAGACAGTAGGACAGTGAGTCAGTAAGACAGTCTCCACTGTCTTACTGACTTACTGTATAATTCGCCTTACCAGCTAGACTTCCA
>JBBRVA010000251.1:0-9879 GCA_038247295.1 Caldilineales bacterium
AGACGAACCGCGCGCCAGGTTGAGGCGGGCATGATTTTCCAACGTCGTCAACGGGTGGTTGATCGTCTCTTGCAGCCCCAAGTTGATCAGCACATTGCGCACATTCTCTTCGGTCTCGAAGGTATCATTGCGCCGTTGGACTGGCATCGTATCATCGATCAGCGTCGTCCCCACCGCTTCGTAACCGATAATGCGTGCCACTTCTTCGGTCAGGTCGGCGGGGATGCTAATATCCAGCCGGTGCCAAGGTGCGATGGATTCGACCAGCGGTTCAGCGGGCAGGCGATGCAAGGCAAATGTGGCTTCGGGCGGCGCAGCAGCGGCGATCACATCCGTCTGACGCACTTCAAAATCAAGTTGGCGCAGGGCAGAGATTACCTGATCCAGGGTCACGGCCACACCTAACAGCCGGCGCTGATCGCTGACGGTGGTATAGACGACACGCGTCGGTTGCGGCACAGGGTAGGCGTCGACCATGCCAGGCACAATGCGGCCAGCAGCGTATTGGCGCATCAATTCAGCGGCGCGACGGGCCGCGATCGGGTTGAGCAGTGCCGGCACGCTGCGCGCAAACCGATAGCTGGCTTCACTGTTCATTTTCAACTTTTGGGTTGTCCGCCGGTTGTTGATGCCATCAAAAGTGGCCGATTCGAGCAAGACGGTGTGCGTCTGCTCGCTCACTTCGCTCTCCAGACCACCCATCACACCGGCGATGGCAACAGAGCCAGCCGTGTCGGCGATCATGAGCATTTGCGGATCCAATTCGCGCACGGTATTGTCGAGCGTGGTGAACTTTTCTCCGGCACTGGCGCGCCGGACGATAATCGTCGGCTTGGTGTCACCCACACGCGCGGCCCGTTCCTGTAAGATAGTATAATCAAACGCGTGCAGGGGCTGGCCCCATTCCAACATGACATAATTGGTGATATCCACCACATTGTTGAGTGGGCGCATGCCGGCCTTGTTGAGCCGATCTTGCAGCCAGGCGGGTGAGGGACCAATCTGCACATCTTGAATCACAATCCCAGTATAGCGATTGCAGAGCGCTGGATCGTCAATTTGCACGGCGACATAGTCCGCAGCCTGCGCTTCGCCTTGCGGCTGCCATTCGTCGGCGGGCAGATGCAGGGCCGCGCCGGTGAGGGCCGCGACCTCGCGCGCAATCCCGATCATACTCAGACAGCGCGCCATGTCGGGCGTCAGGTCGATGGTCAGAATTTCGTCACCCAGGTAGTCGCGCAGCGGCGTGCCCACGGGGGCAGTTTCGGGGAGAATAATAATCCCTTCGTGCTCCTCGCTCAGGCCCAGTTCGCGCTCGGAACAGACCATACCGGCCGAGGGCACACCGCGAATTTTAGAGGCTTTCAGTTTCTTTTTGGGGCGTGGGGTCTGGTCGCTATACGCATCGACCAAGAGCGCACCTTCGCGAGCGAAAGCAACCTTGAGCGTGGGCAGGCTGGATGCGCCCTTGAAGACAAACAGATTGGGTGCGCCTGTCACCACGCGTTGCGGTTCCGCTCCCCCATAATCGACATCGACCAACACCAGCCGATCAGCATCCGGGTGAGGTGACACAGCTACCACCTGGCCAACGACCAGCGTTGTCGGGTCCCACCAATCGCCGGTGCGTTCGACGGCAGCAACTTCCAGCCCTGCCAGCGTCAGCCGTTCGACTAGACTAGCCGTAGAACCTGGGATATCGACATATTCTTTTAACCATGAGAGCGGAACTTGCATGCAGGACTCCAGCGATTAAATAACCCACGAGGGTGGGTTTTGTGTGTGTTGTAGCGAATTCATTCGCCTGCGTTATTACCTTGTCAATGTATCATACACTAAATCGTGGGCCAGCGCACGCCACTGGCCCCAGCCGCGTCGATCGCCGATCATGTTGCGCATGTCGACGGTAATCTGCGACAACTGGCTGGGCAGGATCGCTCGAAAGCAAGAAATTTCTTCACCTTCTTGCAAGGCAGGGGCACAACTGCCGCAGTACAAGTGAAAAATATAGCTGGCAAACTTTACAGTTGAGCCAGCATGCTGAAAGCGATATTCAATTACACCCAGGAAGCGCCGGATCTCTGTGCACAAACCGGTCTCTTCCTCGACTTCGCGCACCAGGGCGCCCTGGATGGTCTCATCCCAGCCGATGCCGCCCGATGGCAGACGGGCAATATGGCTGGGATAGTGGGCTTTGGCGTGTAACCATATTCTACCGGTTACATCCTGAATTGCAAAGACCACCTCGGCTCGGCGATCACAATCCGTGCGCCAACGATAGGCACGAATATACTCGTCGGCTTGAATCGTAAATGCTCGGCGAATTGGTGTGCCATAGCGACACACCAGTTCACCCACTTCCTCTTCACAAATCATCGGTTTCCTCAGCAGGGGAGCAATTTGGGCAACCGCATTCGACATGGTTGATTCTCCTAAGGTTGTGTGGGTTTGGTTAAGTGGGGAATTGGACTATTGCCTACAGTATCTGGACTACTGTATACAATATACCAACGATTCTCTGAAAGGCCAAATCGTAACACAGATATTTAGAACTATAGGACAAGTTTAGTTTTATACGATGTTAGGCAGCGGAGATGGAAGAGGAGCGGGGGTGGAAACGAGCGCGTTGGGTCCACAGCGCGCCGACAAGGAGTAACACAAGCGTAACCAGTGAGATTACCTGGGCCGCGTTGCGCAGTGGCGTCGCTTCAAAACGTAACAACACATATCCTTCTCCCGTAGGCACAGGAACGGTCATGCGGCCAAGTGTACCCGTCTCTTCGGGAATAATTTCCAGCGGTTGCACGGGTTGGCCATGTTGTCCATCTAACAAATAGGCCGTCCAACCAGGATAATAGAATTGATTGAAGACAATTCGTTGCTCGGTGTCGCGCTTGTTGAGGAAGTAGACTTCTTCCATGACTGTATTATGGGCAACGGAGCGGAGCGCAAAATTTTCATCTTGCGGGTATATGGCGTTGCCATAGTCAATTTTGGTGTCAATGGGTTGCACAGGCTGGCCGGCTCGTTCCTGGTTAATATAATACTCAGCGATCGGGCTCCAGGTGGGGATCTCTTTTACCCAACGCGTGCTGCCTGTCATTTCATCCGAAGATTGTTGAAAACGCATCAAGCCGGCCAAACTCACCGGCCCTTCCAACGGCTCGATGATCTGCACCTGCAAGTATGGATAGCCGGCGAGTAAAATGATAGCGATCACAGTCAACAGGGGCAGCGTAAGCTGATCTGTAAAGCGCGCTTGTCGATACGCCAATAAGCCAGCCAGAATGCTAAAACAAAGCGTTGTCAGGCTCAGCCAGCGCCACGGGAACTGGGCAGAACGCAAAATGCTGCTCAAGAGTGGGACATCCCACAACGGTGCTGCCCATTGGACGCCCACCAGCACCGCGAGCAGACCAAAGACCAAGAGGCAGATCACTTCCAGGCGTAACTCACCCAACGTCTTCCAGGCTAAAATTAGACCGAAGAGCATGAAGACAATTGGCACGACGCCAATTTGGAAACTAATCGGGTCATTGGGTCCTGGTATGCTGGCGCCAAAGCCCCACACCGGGCTGAAGAGTTGAAAAAAGTAGACAAAGTGGCCGCGAAAATCATAACGTACATCAAACCATTGGTCGACGCGCACATCCTTGTATTCTAAAAGGGCAGGGATCCAAAAGATGGCACTCAAACCCAACCCGCTTAACAAACCAATCCCGGGCACAAAGGCCCGCTGTACAAATATCCACCACTGACGCCAGACCGGCTGCCGCGCCTGAGTGATTGTCGCGGGCTTGGCATAAATCCAGACGAGCACCAGCAGATAGATGCCCAGCAAAGGTGTGAAAAGCACAATCACCAGATTGCTGGTCAGCATTAGCCCGGCATAGCTGAGCGCGGCGCCGACCACCCACCGATAGGCGGGTCGCACCACCGCTTGGCGCACCGTCCACAAACAGAGCGGTAACCAGACAAAGGCCATGCTCTCGGCCAGGTGGCCGCGTACATAGAGGTTGAGCAGATGGTAAGGCGCATAAACATAGACCAATGCGGCGATAACTGCCGCAGATCGTCCCAACCAAGAACGCACATAAACGTACATCGCGGCGGCGCTGCCCACAATGCTCAGACCAAAAATGGTTTCAATCGCGCCAGTATAACTAAAACCAAAAAAGTGGAGCAGCAATTCGGCGAGAAAGTGGCTAAGCGGCCCGTAGATATTAAAGAATGGATAGCCGTAACCAAAAGCAAAATCTGGGCTCCAGCGCGGCCACCAGATACCGTCTTGTACAACCCGGTCGAACTCGAAGAGGAAGTAGACCTGATGGCGAGCGTCATTGGCGCCCCAAAAGTAGCCGGGCAGCATAAATGGCGCGAT
The DNA here is from genome assembly GCA_038247295.1 of Caldilineales bacterium. GTDB lineage: Bacteria > Chloroflexota > Anaerolineae > Caldilineales > Caldilineaceae > JAPLGZ01. The sequence continues at coordinate 4,382 of JBBRVA010000251.1, forward strand.
CGCAAAAACAGTCAGCGCCAGGGTTAGCCAGAAGAGACCATCGCGCCAGAGCGAAGGCAGCAAGGATTGGGTAGCGCTGGGCAGGCGTGCAACAGAGTGTTGCTGGGGATCGCCCCTTTGTTTATCTGCCACGTAACACCAACTTATCATCCAAGCCACCATTGACGGGTAGCCGCACCCCGTCGCGCCAGTCGTAATAGCCAAAGTAATAGCGCAAATTATCCCGCGTAGGGCTAGCGGAAAGATCCAGTTGATAGCGTTCGGTCAAAATTTCACCTGGTTGCCAACCTGTCGCCGGCCGTGTCCCGTCCAGCGGCTGGCGATCCAACTGTGCCACGACGGTAAGGGCCGCGTCCTCACCGCTGAGGGCTTGGAAAAAGACGTTGTCATCAAAAGGCAGGGGACGCAAAACTTGCCAGGTCACTTCTAGGGTTGCAGTGTGCGGCTCTTCGCTCTCCGTTAGATTAGCCGCCAGGATAATAAAATCATGATTGGCACCAAACACAGCTACGGGGGCCAGCGGCGGCTGAACACTGATAAAGCTGGGTGACAAGTAGTTATAGCTGCTCAACACGACTAGGGCGATCAGAACAGACCAATAGGCTACGCCACTCAACTCACGGTTGAGCGCGGGCAAACTGCCCGCCGTCACGGCCAGCAAAGGCGCGGCCAGCAGCAAGATCTGCCACGGATAGGTGAGCAGCCGTTGCGCACCACTCCATTGCCATAAGGGCGCGCTCACAGGCAAACTCAGTGCGACTAAGACCAAGACCCCAATAAAACAAAAACCAAGCAGCGGCCCGATTGGAGCATCAGATCGGCGGGTGGGCGCGATGCGCCAGAGCCAAAGCGCTACAGCACTAAAGCCAAGCCCAGCAAAACCAAGCTGAAAAGGATAGGCATCTTGCCAACCGGGGATACTAGGTGCGACTTGCCAACTGTTTTGGAAAAATTGAAAGAGGTGGACAAAGTGCTGGTCAAAATTCACTGGCGTGGTAGCCTGGACTGACCAAATCGGGATCAAACTGGTAATGCCAGCCAGGCCGCTTACTAGTACAACGAGCAGTGTTAACCGGTTTTGTTCTACGATGACAACATAAAGCAACAAAAATAAGGTCACTAGTAAGCCCAGACCGGCTTGCGCTCGCCAGATCCAGAGCAAGGCGATCACTACAATGCTGGCTGCACCTACGGAGCGGGTAATCGCATGGGTAGATATGCCGGCCAGAGCGAGCGGCAGCAAGCCCATAATCATGGCTTCGCTCAGGCTGCCGCGCACATAGACAGTGGCCAAACAGATGGGCAGGAACATATAGATCACACCTGCTAATCCGGCACTACGATCGTCTGTTCGCAGCCGAAGCCAGACATAAATGCTCAAGCCACCCAGCAGAAAGCAGATCGCAAAGATTGTCCGCACGGCTGCTAACGGGCTCATGCCTAACAGGAGAAGAGGGCGCGCCAATAAGAAGGTGGCGCTGCCGGTGCCACGCCAGAGATCCGGCGCGGTGGCAACGTTGGCGATGGCATTGGTTTGCAGCGCGTTAAAAACAGGAACTAGTCCTTCGGTGCTTTGCCAATAGCCAGGATAGGTAGTGGGGGCCCAGGCGAAAATGCTGAGCAGCAACACGGCCCAGAAGCCGGTGCGAAGCGATTGACTCTGGGTAATTTCCATCACAAAATTATAGCACGGGGCGTAAGGTTGGGTACAAATTAATCAAGGCGGAATGTGCAGTTAGGAGGGAGTGGAGATGACAGGATGAAGGGATGACAGGATGACATAGGTATAGCCTATGTCATCCCTTCATCCTGTCAGAAAATTGACAGACGCGGAGGAAACACGCTGACGTACAGTTTTAGACTGTTTAGGGCTTAGAAGATACCTAATTCTTCTTTGGCATCTTCAGACATCAGGTCTGGATTCCAAAAAGGCGTCCAGGTTAGATGAATATTCACTTCCGACAGATCAGGGAAGGCGGCATGGGTTTCGCGTTGGACATTGGTGATGATTTCAGGGCCGGCCGGACAACCGGGGCTGGTCAGCGTCATCGTAATTTCCGCGGTTTTCGCTTCGGTCAACTCAACATTATAAATCAACCCAAGATCGACGATGTTCATCATCAATTCTGGATCGCGCACTTTTGCTTTAATTACTTCGCGAATCTCATCCGGTGTTGGTAAGCTCATTTTATATCTCCTATCATAACTATCCATTATTCAACGGGTGACTCCACCCAAACTTGATTACCTTCAATGCGTACGGCAAAGGTTCGCGTCGGTTCAAAGGCAGGAAAGCTCAACGCGGCGCCGGTGCGAATGTCGAACCGCGCACCGTGGCGCGGACACTTGACTTCACATCCGTTACCAACCGTTCCTTCTACCAACGGGCCGCCATCGTGCGTACACATATCCTCAATGGCATAAATTTCGCCATCCAGATTAAAGAGGGCGATGCCAGTAAAGCCAATTTCAACTAATTTGCTGTCGCCAGGGGGGATTTCGTCCACGGTAGCAACGTTGATAAATTCACGCATAAAAACCTCGATTGATTTTTGATTTACGATTTTTGATTGACGAAGCTACTCCTTAGCGAAGTCGGGTGCTCATTGGGCGCGTAAATCGTAAATAGCTTTATTCCGGCCATTCGTCCAGACCCCAGAGGCCGGCTTTGAGTGCTTTCAGTGGCAGCAGGGCACATTTAAGCCGTACAGGGCCAATCTCAATCCCCAGCAGGTCAAGGATATACTCTTTGCCCAACAGCTTTAAATCTTCAACCGACTGGCCGACGATTTCTTCCATGATCATGCTGGCGGTGGCCTGGCTAATGGCACAGCCGCGCCCATCAAACGCGGCATCGACGACAATCCCGTTTTCAACCTTCAACTCCATGGTGATTTCGTCACCGCAAAATGGGTTGTGGTCGTGGTAGTGAACATCTGGGTTTTCCAGGTGACCCTTGCGACGCGGGTGTTTATAATGATCAAGAATAGCTTCGCGGTATAAGGCTTCCATAATTTAAGTTCCTGAATTTTGGTCATGCATTTCTGATAACCGGTGTTCATCGGTTACAGTTGCTTCCCATTCCCAATAATCCTGTTCGACAGCGTAGGAATGGGGTTGGGGAATATTTCCTGATTCCCAGGCGTGCTTAAATGTCGCAAAATCCATTATGTAGCACTGTTCAAAGGATGCACGCCGCTGCTTCGTTTCTTGTAGAGACGCGCGCATCTCTACCTTGGAAATCACATTAGCAATCATTACCACATCCTTTTACAACGCGAAAATATCACCCGCCGTCTCCAACCCTGCCGCCAGTTGATCAATTTCTGCTGGCGTGTTGTAGAGATAAAAGCTGGCCCGGGCGCTGGCGACAATGCCAAAACGGTCGTGGATCGGCTGGGCGCAATGATGGCCGGCCCGAATCGCAATCCCTTTACTGTCTAAAATGGCCGACAGATCGTGGGGATGCACGTTATTTAGGGTGAAGGCAATCAAACCACCACGTGCATCTGGGCCTGGGCCTAGAATGCGCAAGCCTTCAATTTCACTCAAACGAGCATAGGCATAGCGCATGATGGCTTGCTCGTGTTCTTGCACCCAATCCATCCCGATCGCCGTCAAATATGCCACGGCAGCGCCCAACCCAATCGCTTCGGCAATCGCCGGCGTACCCGCCTCGAATTTGTAAGGCAGCGTATTCCACAAACTGCCAGCCATTTTTACTTCACGAATCATATCGCCGCCGCCCATGAAGGGTGGCATGGCTTCCAGCAAATCACGCTTGCCATAGAGCACCCCAATCCCGGTGGGTCCACAGAGCTTATGGCTGCTAAAGACGAAGAAATCAGCATCCAGCGCCTGTACGTCGACCGGCATGTGCGGCACACTTTGCGCGCCATCGATCAAGACTTTGGCACCCACCGCGCGTGCTGCTGCTACTAATTCTACCACAGGATTGATCGTTCCCAACACATTGCTGGCATGCACAAAACTGAGTAATTTGGTGCGCGGCGTGAGCAGATCATCTAACTGGCGGAGATCAAGCGATCCTTCTGGCGTAACGGGAATGTAGCGCAGCGTAAAACCGAGTTGCTGCTGCAAAATTTGCCACGGCACAATGTTACTGTGGTGCTCCATCTCGGTGATCAGGACTTCATCACCCGGTTTCAAATTGGCGCGGCCCCACGTGTGGGCGACCAGGTTGATCCCCTCTGTCGTCCCACGCGTAAAGATAATCTGCTTGTCGCTGGGCGCATGAATAAAACGTGCTACCTGGGTGCGGGCATGCTCATAGCGGGTGGTTGCTTCCTCACTTAGCGTGTGTACACCGCGGTGGACATTGGCGTTGTGTTGACAATAATAGTCGTCCATGGCCTGCAATACAGCGGTCGGCTTCTGGCTCGTAGCGGCATTGTCCAAATAAACGAGAGGATTTTTACCGATCTTACGTTGTAAAATTGGGAAATCTTTACGAATGGCTTGGACGCGATCCAACATGACAGCCGAGCTTGTGGGTAGTGGCATATTTTACTCTTTTGTAAACACGCATGCAGATAAACACGGATAGAAAATTAGAAATTCGGCAATGAGATCACTTTTTCGTTGCAAATGGGAAAACCTATCCGTGTTTTTGCAAGCAGTGCTTGACTTTAGCTTATTTTTCAACCGGGACACGAACGGCATTGCCCCATTCGGTCCACGAACCGTCGTAATTACGAACGTTCGGATAGCCGAGCAGATAAGTTAAGACGAACCAGGAGTGACTGCTGCGTTCGCCAATCCGGCAGTAGGCGATGATATTGTCATCGGCTCGCAAGCCCTGTTCTGTTTCATAAATGGCACGCAACTCTGGCGCGCTTTTGAAGCTGCCATCTGGATTGGCTGCCCGCGCCCACGGCACACTTTTCGCACCCGGGATGTGGCCGCCGCGTAAAGCACCTTCTTGTGGATAGTCGGCCATGTGCAGCAATTCGCCCTTGTATTCGGCTGGACTGCGCACATCTACCAGCGGGCCGTTGATCTCCAGGTGGGCCAACACATCGTCGCGGAACGCTCGAATTTTACTATCGGCGCGGGCGTGGGCCACATAACTCATGGGCGAGTAGGTAGGCACGTCACGCGTCATGGTGCGCCCTTCGGCCAGCCATTTCACACGGCCACCGTCGATTACTTTGGCATTCGTGTGGCCGAAGAGTTGGAAGACCCAAAAGGCATAGGTGGCCCACCAATTATTCTTATCGCCATAAAAGATGACGGTGGTATCGTTGCCAATGCCCAAGCGGGACATCAGCGCCTCGAACTGTTCTTTGTTGATATAATCCCGGATAACGGGGTCATTCAGATCTGTGTGCCAGTCGATCTTGACGGCGCCGAGGATATGGCCGACATCGTATAAAAGCACATCTTCATTACTTTCAACCAGGCGAATTTTGGGATCATCCAGATGCGCAGCCACCCACTCGGTACTGACCAGGGCCTCTGGATGCACATAGCCCTTG
>JBBRVA010000252.1:0-9844 GCA_038247295.1 Caldilineales bacterium
AAAGATTCTCTTGAGTTTATGACGCAAGAGATGGCGGATGAGTCAGTTGACTTAATTTTCACTAGTCCTCCGTTTGCCCTACTTCGAAAAAAAGATTATGGAAACGTCGAAGAACATGAATATGTAGAATGGTTTGAGCAATTCGCTGTTCAGTTTCATCGCATCTTAAAACCTTCTGGATCACTTGTCATCGATATTGGTGGTTCTTGGATTCCAGGCCAACCGACCAGGAGTTTATACCACTTTGAACTCCTCATTATGTTATGCAGAAAATTATCATTTCATTTAGCTCAGGAATTCTATTGGTGGAATCCAGCGAAATTACCCACGCCCGCAGAATGGGTAAATGTTAGACGGATTAGGGTTAAAGATGCGGTCAACTGTGTTTTCTGGCTATCGAAGACGCCATGGCCCAAAGCCAATAACCGACGCGTTCTTGTACCTTACAGCGATTCGATGCATGACCTGCTGAAGAATGGCTATAAAGCTAAACTACGCCCTAGCGGTCATGATATTAGTGAAAAATTTCAATCTGATAACGGTGGTGCCATTCCACCAAATTTAATTGCCATCCCCAATACGGAGAGCAATTCTTATTACCTTCGCTATTGTCGAGAGCGGAATATTCGCCCCCACCCAGCGCGTTTCCCAGCACGATTACCCGAATATTTTGTCCGAATGCTCACGGATGTGAATGATTTTGTGTTAGATCCATTTGGCGGTAGTTGTGTAACCGGTGAAGTGTGTGAACGACTGGAGCGAAAATGGATCTGCTGTGAGATCGTCGATGAATATATTGAGGGTGCAAAAGGCAGATTTGTTAATAATCAACAGCGTAACAGTCATGAAGTCGAGGACTCTGAGTACTATAAAATTTATAGCTCATCGAGCTTGTGGCAAGAAAATCAGCAGGAGCCTTTGTCTGACAAGGGTGGGAGAGAACGCCCGGATACTACTGAGCAAGTGAAGCCTGTGAATGTTGAAAACAGTAGTAATTCACAAATGGAATTATTTATCTAGTTTCGGTTCTTATACTTACTTCAAAATTTGTAGCACATTCATTTTTAATCTACGCCTAACAAACCACAACTTCTGATATCACACTATGCCTAGATTTGATCCATCATTGCTTGTCAAGGTTGTCATAGATGCATTAGATGAAGGTGATGCATCGGCCATTTTGATTTCAAGTCCACAAGGCAACCCCAGACATTTTATCGTTCAATCCAATCACACATCATTTGAGCTTTGGGCTTACATTTGGACGCTGACACATGGCGGTGGCGCGGCTCGCCCAGTCAATGAATATCGCATTCAAATTACCGGGGTTCAACCCCCGATTGCCGAAAATCCCAGTGGCCCGACCTTATTGCTAGGCTATGAACCGAATCTAGGTTGTTTTGCTGGATTTGATCTTGAGAAGCACAAAACCTTTTCAACACGTTCGCCGTCCATTCAAATTCCCATCACTACGCTACATGATGCCCTTCAACATGGATTTTCTTTTACAACCAAAGGCAACGATGAGATTGCAATCGGAATTCGTCCTGATCAATTCCTTGCATACTGCCTAAATGCAAACCGTTTACACAAAGAAGGCGCAAGCGCTCAAATGGTTGATTTGTTGACAAAAGCCGCTTCCCTTGAAGACATTGAGACGACCGAAATCGAGCAAATGCCATTGGATCGAAAAAGGATAATTACTGAAGTTTCACGCTCATCAAGAGATTCAAGTTTTCGCCGCAAAGTCGTTGCGGCTTATGAGCGACGTTGCGCTGTAACCCGCATCCAATTACGTCTTGTTGATGCAGCCCATATTCTTCCTGTTGGCGCAGAAGGTAATGCAGATGAAATTTCGAATGGACTGTGTCTTTCGCCCACCTATCATCGCGCATACGATCGCGCTTTAATTTATCTTGACGAATCTCTACGGATGCAAATCAACCCCGAAAAAGAAAAAGAGTTGATCAGCGCCGGTTTGTCAGGTGGATTAGCAAATTTTAAAACTGCTCTCGCCACAAGGATTCATCTACCCCAGGACAAAGCCCAATGGCCGAACATTGACTACATTCGGGCAGCCAATACATTTCGCAGTATTGCCTAAACGCGTATTTCATGACACTTAGCCATGAGCATTTTACGGCTATTGAGCTGGGTTCGTTCTATTTGAGATAGTGGGCTGTCCGTGACTACATATATTAACGATAAACCCGCGCCTTGAAGATCCGCACCAACGCCACCAGTAAACAGACGTTCCACGCCAACCCGGCGAGCAGATAGGGCCAGGCGTTGCCACCGGCGAGCGTTACCCAGAGCGCTTTGGCCGGCCAATAGCTGGGCAGAATCCCGAGCAGCAGTTGCCAGGGACCGTCGATAAAATAACCCGCCAATGGCCCAATCATGAGGATGCTAAACGCTTTGCTCAAGGCCAACCCTTCTACCTTGTTCTTGGCCACCGCCGCCAGCAAGAGCGCGACGAAAGGTCCAAATAACCCGGCCAAAAGGGCAATTGGCAGGATCGCCAGCAGCGATGTGTTGGGCATTAACCCGGAGAGTGTCAAAGTAAGCGCAACGTAGAAGGCGGCGATCAGCGCGCTGAGGCCGACCCGATAGAGCAGATACGTATTGGACGAAACCGGCGTCACCAGCAGCGCAATCAATGTTCCCGCATCGCGCTCGTCCAGCACAAGCAACCCGAAGACCAGACCAAAGAGCATCGGAATCTGCAACACGAAGAAGAGGCTCAGGACCAAGGGGTTGAGATCAACGATGCTCAGTGGGAACTGGGAACTGATCCACGCACCCAGCACCGGCAGCGCCAGCCGCGACAAAATGATCATCAGCCAAGGAACGAATAGGATTGCCAGCAACATACTGTCACGCCCAATGTTGCGCAGATCGGCGGACGCAAAGGCCATTAGGACACGCATTTTACTCTCCTTAAAACTCACCCACCGCGGCTGACAATGTAACGATCGAATGCTTTCTGCGCGATCCAGACCAACAGCCCGATCCAAAGCAATTGGTAGGCAATGGCGTAAGCAATCTGCCCGGCGCTGATCGGGGCAAAGGCCGCCCGCAGCAGAAGCAGCGAGCCGTGGGTTGGGATCAAGTAGAAAAGCGGGCTGTGCCAGATGCCAAGAAAATCAACCAGCGGCAGGCCCAGCGGCAACAGGATCAGCCCGGACGGCAGAATAAAGTCGCTGATCGACCGAAACGGCGCTACGGCGATAAAACCGGCCAGCAACCCGATCAGTGAGCAAAGCGCGGCGCCGAGCACCAGCCAGAGCGGATTAAAATTGGGACCGTAAGCGGCGAGAACAAGAAGCACGCAGAGCAGCACAGCCAGCAAGGTTAGTGTCAACAGTTTGGCCGCCAGATATTCGCCAAAGCGCAACGGTGTGGTGACCAGGGCATAAAGCGTGCGTTCATCTTTTTCGAAGAGCACCGCGCCAGCAATAAAGTAAAAGCCGATCATCGCCAGGTCGGCAAAGAGTGCAAACGGCACGGCCACTTGCAACAGGTCGACGGGTAAGGGGCGCAGCACCGCAATCCACATCAGCAGCGTAAAGCCGGCGGCGTAGATCAGGCCATAACGCAGTTGGAGCAATGCATTGAGTTGCATGGTCGAAAGCAAGCGCTTCATGCCAAAGCTCTCCCTGTCACCTGGACAAAAATGTCTTCCAGCGTCGCTTCTTGGCTGTGGATTGTCTCGATCGGTTGGCGCAGCGCGTGCAAAAAAGCTGCATTGTCGGCCAAGCCATCCAACGCGAATTCTTGCTGTTGCGTCTGACCATTCTGGCCCCATTCAATGCGGACGCGGCGTTCGCCGTGCTGAATCTTCATGGCGCGCGGCGCATCCAGGGCGGCAATCTGCCCATCGACCATAAAGGCTACCCGATCACAGAGTTCGTCGGCGACCTGCATGCTGTGCGTGGTGAGAAAGATCGTGCAGCCGGCCTGCTTCAACCCCCGTACTATCTCGCGGATCGTGCGCGCGTTGACCGGGTCCATGCCGGAGGTTGGCTCATCCAGAAAGATCAGCTTGGGCTTGTGGAGCAGGGCGCGCACGAAATTCAGCCGCATTTGCATGCCCTTGGAGAATTGTCCCACGCGCGTATTGGCATCCGCGGCCAGCCCGACCAGGGCGAGCAGTTTGAGCGGCTCTTCGGTTGCGCCGGCATAGAGCGAGCGAAAGTAGTTCAAGTTCTCCAGCGCGCTAAGTTTCTGGAAATGATTGGGCAGCTCAAAGGAGACCCCGATCTGTTCGTAATAATCGGCGCGCCAGGTGGGCAGTGGTTTACCCAGCACCGTCACCTCGCCTTGATAGCCTTTGAGCAAGCCGGTCAGAATCTTCTGCGTTGTACTCTTGCCCGCCCCACTTGGCCCCAAGAAGCCGAAGATTTCGCCCGCTGCAACACTGAAACTAATCCCTTTGACCGCCCGTTCTGTGCGACCAGGGTAAGTGTAAGAGAGATTTTGCACGTCGATCATCGTTTTATCCTATTAATAAAGGTGATTGGTAATTGGCAAGTAGGGCATACGGCGCTGTACGCACTTACCAATTACTCCTCCATTTAAAATCGCACCGGCAACGCCTCCAGCCCACGAACCATTGGTGTGGGCCGCCAGCGCAGTTGTTCGGGTGGAACCGCCAACCGCAGATCGGGCAAACGCTGCGCCAGGGTCTGGAAGGCGATCTGACCTTCGAGCCGAGCGAGCGGCATGCCAACACAAGCGTGGATACCGTACCCAAAAGCCAGGTGGCGATTCTTGGTGCGCGTAATATCGAGCACGTCCGGGCGTTCAAAAACATGTTCATCGCGATTGGCCGAGGCCAATACGGCTAGGGTCAAACCGCCCTGCGGAATGGTGACACCGTGCCAGGTGATGGCTTCGCGCGCATAGCGCTCGGTGGCCTGTTCCACGGGGCTGGCGAAACGCAGCAGTTCTTCAATCGCCGGCTTGATCAAGCCAGGATCACCGCGCAACAATTCCCATTGATCGGGGTGCTGCAAGAGCGCTAGTGTACCAGTTGCGATCAAATTCACCGTCGTTTCGTGCCCAGCAATAATCAGGATCGCCACCATAGCCAGCAATTCTTCTTCGCTCAACCGGTCGCCCGCGTCCTCGGCCTGGACCAACGCCGTGATCAGATCATCGCGGGGATTGGCGCGCCGTTCTAGAACAAGTTGACGCAAGTAACGCATAAAAGCAGCCAATGCCGGCAGTGCAAAGAGCATGTTCAACCCATTCGGCGTCTTCAAAAATGCCTTGGTCCACTTGTGAAAACGGTCGCGATCTGCCACCGGAATACCCAGCAGTTCGGAGATCACGATCAACGGCAAGGGCAAGGCAAAGGCATGCACCAGGTCCATTGCACCTTGGGTTTGGATAGCGTCGAGCAGTTGATTGGTAACAGTTTGGATGCGCGTATGCAACTGTTCGATGCGCGCCGGCGTAAAGGCTTTATGGACCAGCGCGCGCAGGCGGGCATGGTCGGGATCGTCCAGATCGAGCATGTTGCGCCGCAGCGGCTTGACAAACCCCGGTATCCAGGGTTCGCGCTGGGGCGTCGGGTTAGGGCCAACATTGGCCCAATCCTTGACAAAACGCTCATCTTTCAGCAACGCCAGCACATCATCATAACGAGTCACCAACCAAGCGTCCTGGCGTCCCAACTTGGCCTGATAGACCGGTTGTTCGGCGCGCAAACGGGCATAAAACGGAAACGGATCGGCCTTAAAGTGGCGGCTGGTAATGTCAATCGGTGGTAGGTTTTGGAATGCCGGCATGGGATTGGGCTTATTAACCGTGACGATAGTGTTCATTGCAGTTCCTTATGTTTAATCATGTTGTCATGAGGATGCCAGGATGAAGGGATGACAACATGACACTGGAGTTCCGCATGTCATCTTGTCATCCCTTCATCCTGGCAACTTAATCCTTCTTCAGGCCATGCAGCAGCAACTCACCCATCAGGTCGGGTAGGCGATCCCACTGCACTTCTGCCTCGTTGTCGCCCAGCATACGCAACACAAGCAAGCCAAGCGCCATGCTACTGAGGGCGCGCGTGGTCAACACGGGATCGAGCGGTTTGATGATGCCCTGCTCGATCAGGCGACGGAACATCGGCTCGACCAGCGCAAAGGAGGGTTCGATCACCTGGCGGTAGTAATGGTCGCGCAATTCTGGGTTGCTCAAGATATCGGGCAAAATGGCGCGCAGGGCCTGAAAATTGGCGTCCAACATCTGCATCCGGTGGCGCAGGTAAGCGACAAAAAAATCATCAAAATTGCCGCTTATGCCCTCGCTCAAATCTTCCGCCCGCCGCTCACTCTCGTTGATGCGAGCAAGAATGCCAAGCAGCAGTTCGGTCTTGGTTTTGAAATAGATATAGATCGTGCCATCGGCAATGCCCGCCTGCTGGGCAATCTGCCGAATCGTGGCACCGTGAAAACCTTTGGCGGCAAAGATCGCGGTCGCGGCATCCAGAATTTGATGGCGGCGCGCATCAATTAATTGTTTTTGCACCGAATCTTGTTTCTCTATCATATAATCTCTGAATTTAGATTCACAATTATGAATGAATGCTCATTCATAATATAATATAGCGAACTTCACTGGTTGTCAATGCCTTTGATGACTTGATTGGCTTAAATTTTTCACCTATTTGTCTATAACCAACGAGCCACCCGTTAGGGGTCAGGCGCGCTATAATTGTGAGCCAGGTCACGGCAATTCGAGGAATGCTGTTGCTATAATTCTATAGACCGGTTAGTATAATTTAAAAGGATCGATCAGGTACACCCCCTTCCCGGAAGGCGTCTACGAAGCATGAGCCACGAAGAACCTCAAGCCTCAATATCAGGAGAATTTGAAGTGCAGCTTCGCTGAATCCAATGGAGACCATTATGCATTCGAGCAAGACAATATTAACCGTCTTCGCCCACCCAGACGACGAAGTTTTTGGCGCAGGGGGCATCGCCGCCCATTATGCAGAGCAAGGCGACCATGTCGTTATCGCCTGTGTGACGCGCGGCGAAGCAGGCGAGATTAGCGACCCAGCCTTGGCCACGCGCGCAACAATTGCAGCGGTGCGCGAAGGGGAATTACGCACGGCGGCCGCGGCATTAGGGGTGACGGACGTGCGCTTGCTTGATTTCCGTGATGCGGGGATGGCGGGTACACCAGAAAATGAAGATCCGCGCACGTTGCACCGCACGCCGCCAGCGGAGGCAACGCAACGCATGGTCGCCTTACTGCGCGCTGTCCGCCCCGATGTTGTGATCACGCATGATCCAACGGGCGGCTATGGACACCCCGACCACATTGCCACTTGTCAATATGTGACCGCCGCCTTTGACGCCGCCGGGGATTCTTTGCAGTTTCCCGAAGCCGGCGCAGCCTGGTCGCCGGCACGCCTCTATTATAATGTTATCCCGCGATCGTTTTTCCAACGGTTGCGCGAGCAGATGCAACGCCAGGGGCTTGACACCACGCAGTGGGACACTAGTGGCTTTGAGGAACGCGGGGTAACGGATGAAGAAGTGACGCACTTAATTGATGTCAGCGCACATTTTGCGCACAAACAGGCCGCCTTTGCGGCCCATCGTACCCAATTTGGCGCCGATAGCCCGATCAACCAGATGCCAGAAGCACTCCAGCGCGAAGTTTTTGGGCGTGAAGTATTTGTTCAAGCGCGACCGCAGTTGAATGGAGGATTTGTCCAACAACACGATCTATTTTCCTAATAACTGGTAGGAGAGGACCGCCCAAAACCAAATCGGACGCGGATAAACGCGGGTTTGCGCGGATAAATACAATAAAAACCCGCGTTTATCCGCGTCCGATAGTTTTCCCTCCGTGGAGATAAAAATGAGCCAGTTCGGTTGGCACGACGGCCCCATTTCTGTTCGATCCCAAGTAGAAAATTTTATCGGTCAAATTACTACTCTGTTGACCGGTAATCTTGTGGGCATCTATTTGCATGGCTCACTGGCGATGGCTTGTTTTAACCTCCGGCGCAGCGACCTGGATCTGCTGGTAATTACGTACGTGTGCATCCCGGCTGTGATCAAACGGCAGCTTGCCGAATTGCATCTCAGCGCATCCAATGCGCCGCACCCGATCGAGATCAGCTATCTGCCGCACAGCGATCTGGTGCCATGGCGCTATCCGCCGCCCTTTGACTTGCACTACAGCGAAACCTGGCGAAAGAAAACAGAGCAGGCGTTGCAAAATGGGCAGTGGCCGCAGGCCGAAGAGCAACCTTTGCACGACCCCGATCTAGCTGCGCACGTTACTATTACAAAGGCACGCGGCATTTGTTTGGTTGGCGCACCCATTGCCCAAATTTTTCCCGACGTGCCCAAGGCCGACTATCTGGCGTCGATCCTGGGCGATATTCAAGATGCGTTCGATCACATCTTGGATAACCCCGTCTATGCCATCCTCAACGCCTGTCGTATGGATACCTATCTGCACGCCGGGCTGATCTGCTCCAAACAAGAAGGCGGGGCATGGGCGCTAGCCACGGCACCAGTGACTGTACAGCCGGCGATTGCAGCAGCGCTGGCGAGCTACGCTGGCGACCAGGCCGACACCGAGTTTGATCCTGCCGCCGTTGCCGCGTTCGTGGCCTATATGCAGCAGCGACTCGCCAGCGCAGAGTAAAACTTTTCGCATGCAAAGGCGCAAAGAACGCAAAGAAAAGCCAGAGCAGTTCTTTGCGTTCTTTGCGCCTTTGCGTGCGATATTTCTTCGCTTTTAGCGTGACACTAATGGCAGATAGATTGTGCCGGACATGCCACCGCTAACCTGGAAATTCCACTCGTAGTTACTTGCCAGACTGTTGCCACGCAGATCTTTGACGCCTGGCGTCACCGCTGGTATAGGTGCGCTGTTCGGCATCGGCAAAAACAAATCCTTGCCCCGTGGCTTGCGTGTAAAGCTGATCAAGCGCAGGGTGAGCCGCGCGTTGGGCTTGCACCTGTTCGAGCGACAAAGTGGTCTGCCCGCTGATGACGCGCTCGGTATAGCTCAAATAGTCAGCGACGGGGAAGAGCGGGCTGGTCACATTACTACCGCTCAGTTGCGCCACGGTCGTGGTCTTTAAACCATCGGGCAGACCCCAATCATAGCGCACCCGCACAAAGAGCGTACCTTGTCCGCCATGCGCCAACGTGCCCAGCTTCCAGAAGACCTGGTTGCGCGACTGCCAGAAAACGCCCCCCGCGCTTGTCTCCACCAGTTGGGCATGGGCGGGCAAAGCAAAACGCAACACGGCATTTTCCACAGTCGCGCCGGTGAAGTTGGTGTAGAAGACACTGTAGACGGCGGTGTCACCAGGGGCAAAGCGCCCCGGTCCGGCCAGGTTGACATTTAGATCACGCCCGCCGCTTGTCTCATCTGGGCTGGTCAACCAGGGGCTGAATTGCACATCGCCGACAATTAATTGGCCGGTGCCGCTCGGGTTCGTCGCATGGTGTGGGCCGCTTGCATCGCCCCACCAGTTATAGCGCGCATCCACCGAGTCCACCGCTACCAAGCCCTGAGCGTTGGCTTCGATGCGGTTATAGGCGATGCTCGGTTGCACATTCGGGCCAATGACAATGCCGGGGCCGCCGCCGTCGTGGATGCGGCATTGGGTCATAAAGGTGGCGCTGGCCGCAATCTCAACTAATGGCCAGCCTTCGCTGCCGCCATAGCCAATGTCACAATAGCGCAGTTCGGCATAGCCGCGTTCACTGTCCAGGCGGATACCTTGCCACCAACCGGTTTGCGCCTGCGTGCCCGTAAAACGAATCGGTTGCTCGGGCGTGCCGACGGCGAGTAGAGTGCC
>JBBRVA010000253.1:0-9837 GCA_038247295.1 Caldilineales bacterium
CTCTTCGATCTTGACGAACTTGCCAGGCGTACCCGTAAACTGTTCGGCCACATACATCGGCTGCGTGAGGAAGCGCTGAATCTTGCGCGCGCGCGAGACGGTTAATTTGTCATCTTCGCTTAGCTCTTCAACACCCAGAATCGCGATAATGTCCTGCAAATCACGATATCGTTGCAAAGTGCGCTGCACCTGTCGGGTTACATCGTAATGCTCTTCACCCACGATCAGCGGGTCCAAGATGCGGCTGGTCGAACCCAGCGGATCCACAGCCGGGAACAGGAACTGTTCGGCCAATGAACGTTGCAGCGTAATCGTTGCATCCAAGTGGGCAAACGTTGTTGCCGGAGCCGGATCGCTATAGTCATCGGCAGGTACATAGACAGCCTGCATCGACGTGATCGAGCCAGTCTTGGTAGAGGTAATCCGCTCTTGTAGCGCGCCCATGTCTGTACCAAGCGTTGGTGCATAACCGACAGCACTGGGCAGACGCCCCAGCAACGAGGAAACCTCTGAACCAGCCTGCACGAAGCGGAAGATGTTGTCGATGAAGAGCAAGACATCGCGGCCTTCGTCGCGGAAATATTCGGCCATTGTGACGCCGGTCAGACCGACGCGCAATCGGGCGCCTGGCGGCTCATTCATCTGACCAAAGACCATCACAGTGGAGTCAATAACCTTCGACTCAATCATTTCACGCATCAGGTCGTTGCCCTCGCGGCTACGTTCACCCACGCCGGCAAAAACCGAATAGCCACTATGGAACTCGGCTACGTTGTGAATCAATTCCTGAATAACCACTGTCTTGCCTACACCAGCGCCACCGAAAATACCGGTCTTGCCACCACGGGTGAAGGGGGCGATCAAGTCGATCACTTTGACGCCAGTCACGAAGACTTCCGCTTGCGTGCTCTGCTCATCAAATTGAGGTGGCGTGCGATGAATCGGTGCATACGCGACAGCATCTACAGGGCCTTTGTTATCGATCGGATGACCAGTAACGTTGAAGAGTCGTCCCAGGGTGGCTGGTCCCACGGGCACGGTAATCGGCGTGCCGGCAGAAACAGCCGCCATACCACGACGTAACCCATCTGTGCTGCCCATCGAGACGCTGCGCACCACATTGTTGCCCAACTGCTGCTCAACTTCAAAGATCAACTCAGCGCCGTCATCCATTGTAACGGTGACGGCATCATAAATTTCAGGTAAACTGCCATTCGGGAAGACAAAGTCTACCACTGGCCCAATAACACTTTGGACTGAACCAACTAGTTGTTCAGACATTGTAAACTCCTTATGATTTACGATTTTGGATTGACGATTTACCGTAGAGACGCAAAATTTTGCGTCTCTACGGTAAATCGTCAATCTAAAATGTGCTAAGCGCTTTCCAACGCCGCACTGCCACCGATAATATCCATCAATTCGTTGGTAATGCCTTCTTGGCGCGCTTTATTATAGGTGAGCGTTAAACTATCAATGAGATCGCCGGCCGCATCGGTTGCGTTGCGCATGGCTACCATGCGCGCCGAATGCTCACTGGCCAAGGATTCAAACAGCGCTTGTAAAATCTGGACCTCGGTAAAACCATAGAGAACGTTGTTTAAGACCGCTTCTGGGCTAGGCTCGAAGATATACTCGGGCGCCATGGTAACCGAAGGGGCAGCAGGCTCTACCGGTAGCAGCTTCTGCACGACCGGTTCTTGCTTAATCGTATTAATGAAATCTGTGTAAACTAGATAGACTTCATCAAAGTAACCCTGAATAAAATCATCGATCACCACGCGGGCAATTGGCGCTACGTGACGGCTGGTGGGTGCATCAGACAATTTGCTAAACTCAGCGCGGATGACAGGATCATAGCGCAACAACCAGTCGCGCCCCTTTTTGCCAACCGGCACAACTTCAACTTCAATGCCTTGGCGGCGCTTCTCGCGCATAAAGGTAGCAGCACGGCGAATTACGTTGCCATTAAAGCCGCCGGCCAAACCGCGGTCTGCGGTGACTAAGATAATGCCTACGCGTTTGACTTCAGCGCGCGCTTTGATCATCGGGTTCAGGTTACTCTCAACGCTATTCAGGCGAGCAATGTAAGAGAGCACCTCGTGTGCTTGCTCGGCGTAGGGTCGCGTTGCTAGCACCTGAGCCTGGGCTTTACGCATTTTAGCCGCACTAACGGCTTCCATCGCCTTGGTTACTTGTGCAATATTCTTCACCGACCGAATACGGCGTCGGATTTCCCGTGTATTAGCCAAGAGAAAGTCTCCTTTGATTTACGATTTTTGATATACGATTTACGAAGATGAATCTTTATCCATTGTCTGTGCTTCTCATCTAGCTCTGGTAAAAGAAGCATCCAAGTAAATCCGACAACTTCGTAAATCGTATATCGTATATCGTAAATGTTACACCGGTGGGCTCCAGGTCTTATTAAAGTCCTCGATCGCCAGGCGCAACGAGTTGATCGTGTTGTCATCCAAGTTCTTGGTGCGCAGGAGCGTCTGCCCAATTTCCGAGTGGTTGGCATCCATATAGGCGTGCATATCGGCTTCCCACTTTTTGACGTTGGGCACCGGTACGTTCGCCAGCAACCCATTGCCCACCGCCCACAAACTCATGACCTGTTTGTCAAGTGGCATCGGCTGGTATTGCGACTGCTTGAGCAATTCTTGCATACGATAGCCACGATCCAACTGGCGTTGCGTCACAGCGTCCAAGTCACTGCCGAATTGGGCAAAGGCGGCCAATTCACGGAACTGGCTGAGCTCTGATTTCAAGCGACCGGCCACCTTCTTCATCGCCTTGGTTTGGGCCGCGCCACCGACACGACTGACAGAGATACCCACATTCAACGCTGGGCGAATACCGGCATAAAAGAGATCGCTTTCCAAGAAGATCTGACCATCGGTGATCGAAATCACGTTGGTCGGAATGTACGCCGAGACGTCACCGGCCTGCGTTTCGATAATGGGCAACGCCGTCAAGCTACCGCCACCTTCTTCATCGGCCAACTTGGCCGCACGCTCGAGCAGACGGCTGTGCAAATAGAAAACATCACCCGGATAGGCCTCACGACCAGGCGGGCGGCGCAACAGCAGCGAAACCTGGCGATAGGCCTGGGCATGCTTGGAGAGGTCATCAAAGACGATCAAGGCATGTTTGCCTTGTTCCATAAATTCTTCGCCAATCGCGCAACCGGCAAACGGCGCCAGATATTGCAAAGCAGCCGGATCGGCAGCAGAAGCGCTGACGATGACGGTGTGTTCCATGGCGCCATGCTTTTCCAAGATGCCGACGATCTGGGCCACGTTAGACTGTTTTAGCCCAATCGCCACATAAATGCAGATCAGGTCTTTGCCCTTCTGGTTGATGATGGTATCCAGGGCGATGGCAGTCTTACCGGTTTGGCGGTCACCAATGATCAGCTCGCGCTGACCACGGCCAATCGGAATCAAGGCATCAACCGCGGTGATACCTGTCGCCACCGGCTCATTCACCGGTTGGCGTTTGATCACACCGGGTGCAATGCGTTCGACGTTGCGGAATTTATCGGTCGCAATCGGCCCTTTGCCATCAATCGGCTGGCCAACGGCGTTGATAACACGCCCAATCAGCGCATCGCCTACAGGCACAGAAGCAATCCGCCCAGTGGTGCGCACGAGGTCGCCTTCTTCAATGTTAGCATACTCACCCATGATGATGATACCAACATTGTCCTCGTTGAGGTTGAGTGCGATGCCCAGTGTGCCATTCTTCGTGAACTCTAGCAGTTCGCCAGCCATGGCGCCTTGTAAACCTGAAACAAGGGCAATACCATCGCCGACTTCCATCACTTCACCCACATCATTACGCGTGGGGGCGACGGTAAAGTTTAAAATTTGCTCTTTGAGCAAAGCTGTAATTTCATTTGTGCGTAAAGCCATTGAGATACCTCCTCAGTAGAAGTAAATAGTAATTCGTGAGTAGTAATTAGGGTTGTATAAAACGACGACTATTTACCACTTAACCAGTTACCAATTACTAATTTCCACTAGTGTCTAACGGACGGCCGCAGTCAACGATTCGCGTAGGGCGCTTAGACGGCTGGCAACGGATGTGTCGATCAAACGATCGCCGACCCGGATGCGCAAGCCACCCATCAAGGCGGGGTCAACACTAAATTGGAAGACCAAACCTTCCCCATATTGGCTGGCAAGGCTGCGACGCAATTTCTCTTGCTCTTCAGGCGAGAGTTCTACTGCGCTGGTTACTTCTGCCTTAATTGGCACAGCCGTCCCCGTGGCAACCTGTGCCAAGGCGGCCGAGACATCGGGCAGCAAATCCAAATCGCCTTCACGGGCCAATACTTGGAGTAAGTTCGTCACCTCGACGGGCAGACCGGGCGGCAGCGCGGCTTGCAACGCAGCCACCTTGTCCGTGGCGCCTTGGCCAGCATCTTTCAACGTAGCGGCCAGCGTCCCGTTACTATTGAGCGCATCCGAAACCTGACCAAGCGCTGCTTGCCAGCGCTCTAGCATGGCCTGGAAAACGGCCTGGGCATAGCGGTTTGCACGGGCGCTTTTGTCACTCATCGGACAGTGCTCCCGTTTTGCTGCGACAGGTATTCTTCTACCAGGCGCTGCTGTTCACTCTTATTGCCCAACTCACGCCCCAACAATTTCTCAGTGGCGGCGATCGCGAGGTCAGCAATTTGTCGATTGGCATCGGACAGGGCGGTTTCCACCTGAGCGCGAGCATCTGCCTGCGCCTTCATGCGGGTTTCCGTTGCTTCTTGTTCAGCGCGGGCCCGAATGTCCTGGGCAATCTTTTCCGTGTCGCGCGTGGCCTGCGCGCGAATCTCTTGGGCTTCGCGACGGGCGGCTTCGAGCACCTTGGCTTTTTCCTGCTCTGCTTCGCGCGCGGCTGAAGAAGCACGCTCGGCATCCTTCATGCTTTGCGCAATCCGCTCGCGGCGCTGCGCCAACATATTTAAAACGGGTTGGTAGAGGAATGTCCGCAACAAGATCAACAAGATCAAGAAGTTGACCGCTTGCGATAGTAACAATCCCCATTCAACGCCTAATGCTTCCATGGTCAGGTTCTCCTTTGCTTGAACCCCGCTAAAGTTAGACGAACTTGACCAACAGCGAAATTACCAGACTAAAAATGGCGATGGACTCGGCAAACGCGATGCCCAAAATCATGTTCGTCTGAATTGTGCCCGTCACTTCTGGGTTGCGGCCCATGGCTTCCATGGCTTTGGAGCCAATTAAGCCGATACCAATGCCGGGGCCGATAGCGCCAAGACCGATAGCCAGCGCTGCACCAATTTGTCGAGCGGCCTCTAAATCCATTGTGAGATCTCCTTTTAAATGATGTATATAGCTCTCGAAAAGTTAAAGTTTTTATTTATAATGAAACAGGTTCGGTAAACGGTAAAACTGGATCTCGAATCCTGCTTCCGGATGCTCAATTAGTGTGCTGCTTCGTGATGCTCGTCGCCGTGGCTGGCAGTCGCCATGGTAAAGAAGACCAAGGACAACATGGCGAAGACCAACGCCTGCACTGCGCCGACCAGCAATTCTAATACATAGAACGGCACAGGCACCAGGAAGGTGACCAAAAAAGCCATCGTCGCCAACACAACTTCGCCGGCAAAGATATTGCCAAAAAGACGAAAAGCAAAGCTGAGAATACGTGAAACTTCACTGACCGCCTCAAGGATGCCAACAAAAATATTGATCCCTTTCATGAAGCCGTGACCGCTTGTATTCCAAAACTTTTTGAAATAACGGCCGCCTTGAGCACGAATCCCATGCACTTGGACCATCACCATCGTCAGAATCGAAAGCGCAAAGGTTGTATTCAGATCAGCACTGGGGGCACGGAAGAGCGGGACAAATTTCTCGTAATGCTCTTCTTCCTCGCCAGCAACACTGCCCTCGCTGGCGTGTTCGGCATCCTCTGCCTCTTCAGCAGTCCCGCCTTCCTGCGCTTGCAGGAACAGTTTGCCATCGGCCATGGCTAATTGACCGATCAGCGTGGCATGTTCAGTTTCAGCCGGGTGGTAAAAGCCGATGCTGCCCACGCCCGGGATCAAACCGCTATAGTTGCTAACCAGTACAAAGAGGAAAAGTGTAGCCGCCCACGGAAAATAGGTGGCGGCAGCGCGCCCAGCAACACTTTCAGCCAGATTGTACAGATATTCCATAATCGCTTCCATCACGTTTTGCAGACCGGTTGGAACAAGCGTCATATTGCGCGTGGCAAAAAACGCTAGCGCCAATACAATAATATCAACGATCAAGGTGGTGAGAAGTGTGTTGGTAAACCAACCGCCTACGGCCAATGGTTCACCAGAAAGCGCTACGTGAGGTTGCGGCGCACGGATCACAAAACTGAGGATTAAAAGGACAACAACTACGGCAATAATAGTAGCTCGACGTGGATTGGCCTTTACATAGGCATCAATCCGGTCATACACCCGTTTGAAGAAGTTTTGAACAGATTCCATGTGGTTTACCCTTTGGGTTGTTCGTTGTTTTCAAGCGCCAATTGATCAAGTGGAACCGGTGCAACGGCTCGAATGACTTTATCCAGTTCGTCTAGGGTGGCACGTACGACAAGAATCGTAGATAACGGGATAAAAATCAGACTCGCGCCAATCATTGTAAATGGCGTCCAGCCAAAGCTATAGTCCACCAAAAAGGCCACAGTCAGCGGCAACACCAAACTAAGCAGAACGCTTATAATCAGACGTTGGATGTTGATACGCATAATGGAGTAAAATCAACTTTACAATAAACGATTTTTGCTGTGCAAAAGCCGCGCAGTCGAAACGCCCCGACTACGAAATTTACTTTGAAATTTATGCTCTAGATCTAAAGTATACTGCTGAATTTGATATAGAACTCAAGGTAGCCGGATTATAGCAGTGCGTTTTATTTTGCGCAAATTTTCACATGCAAGTTGCACAACAGGTTTTATAGCTTAAAAAGCGACCCAACAGACGCGTCCAGGCCACCGGAATTAGGTGTGGTGACGTCCGAATCGAACATGAAATATAGAATGAGAAATCGCCAGATCGCAAAGCTGCCAGAGCGGAAAATCCGCTACTGGCGGCCTGGCGAGAGAAGGATGAATTTTCTTGGTTTACGTTTATGAAAATCGCCTGGATGACTGGCTGTCGATCCAAAGTAAAGCTAATAGCGCAACTTCAATCATCTTATCCACATACGCCAACGTAGACCTTGCACCCATAATAGCCCACAGCATGATGGTGATAGCCGTATAAGCCATCAGTAGCCAGCGGATGTGGCTATGGTAACGCAGCAAACCAGCGACAGGCAGGTAGAACGCACCGACTAAGACGAGATAGCCAAGTGCGTTCAGAACAAAAACTGGATCCGGAAAAAGCAGAGTAAAATGAATAAAAGCCGTTGTGAACGTCAGGCCAATAATCGCATATTGGCGAACGCCAAATTCAGTTTGTTGCCTGACCATCAACCTTCCTCCTTTCATGCGCAAGCCTGAATCAATTATCAACTGCTACAACATAAATGTACACCAGGTTGCACACAAATGCAATGAAGAACGGTTAATTGGTGCGTCCCAATTTGGCGCAATTAAAATTGGCTTCTGACAATAGTAAGTCGGGTACTCTTGGGGTGCGGGATTCATCCCCGCTTTGTTTTTTGCCCCCAATCGGGTAGACTATTTCTAAATGCGCATCTGCCGATCTTTACCACCAAGCGAGAACGAACCACGATGACTGACTATACCTGGACACCCGATCAAATTATTCACTACCCGTTGATTGAACATATTAATATAGCGCCGAATGGCAAAGAGATTTTATTTACGGTGCGCACGGCTTACCTGACGGATGAAGCCAGCGAATTTCGCAACCAAATCATGCGCTCAGCCACGGTGGGCGGTGAGGCCGTCCAACTTACCTTTGGCGAAGGGGCCAATACACCGCGCTGGAGTCCAACTGGCCGCACATTTGCCTTTTTGCGCAAGACAGCAGATGGGAAAATTGGGGTGTGGATAATGCCTGCCGATGGGGGCGAAGGCTGGCCACTCGTCGGCGCGGCCAACGGCATCCGCAACGATGTAACTGCCTTGCGCTGGAGCCCCGATGGGCGCCAAATCGCCTTGCTCAGCGTGCCGTACGACGAAGCCAAAGATAAGCGCCGTAAAGGACGCGATGACGTGCATCACTGGCGCGTCGATTATGACTTTGCCCATCTGTTTGTCGTCGCGGTTACTGAAGCAGGCGCGCCGCTGGCTCCTGTTCGCCAATTGACGCAGGGCCGATTTACGATTCTGAGCTTCGAATGGAGTCCAGACGGGCAACGCATTGCTTTTACACACCGGCCCACCCCCCTGCTTGAAAGTTGGCCGCAAAGCCGATTGGCGACCATTGCCGCTGACGGCAGCGAAAAGGAATCGTTCGATCTGGGTGCAGTCACCAGTTGGACTGCGTTATTAGCCTATTCGCCCGATGGACGCTGGATTGCCTGCGATGTGGGCACAGAAGGCGCGGCGTGGCCTTATGCCAGTCGAATTATGATCTTCCCAACCGATGGTGGCGATCGCATTGAATTGGCAGATGTTACGGATGAGCAGCCAAAGGTGTTAGGGTGGGCGCCGGACGGGCAGGCTGTTTATGTGCTCAACCAACAAGGTTTTGCTTCCCAGCTTGTGGCGCTGCCGGTTGACGGGAGTCCAGCACAAACACTGGTAACCGGTGAACATCATTTTGAGGTGGCCCACATCAATCGAGATGGTCAGGCGGCACTAGTGATGCAAAACTTTGCCGAGATTAACAGCATCTACACAGCTAATTTGGGCGATCACACAATGGTAGCCGCGACGCATAAAGTGGCCCAGCCGCCAACAAAGCAATATCCGCAAGGGCCTTTGCCGCAGGTTAGGCTATTGCAGTGGCAGACGCCCGATGCATTTGAAATTGAAGGCATTCTCTATCTACCCCACGACTATGACGAAAGCCAAGGCCAAAAATTACCCTTGCTGTTACACATCCACGGCGGGCCGATGGGTGTCTTTCAACGCCAATTTGCCGGCCACCCTTATTACTATACGCCGGCAGCATTGTGTGAGCGAGGCATTGCCGTGCTCCGTTGCAACCCACGCGGCAGCAGCGGCTATGGCAAACGCTTCCGCTTTGCCAATCTGCACGATTGGGGTGGTGGTGATTATCGCGATTTGCAACAGGGGGTAGATCAAGTTTTGGCAATGGGCATTGCCGACCCAGATCGACTGGGCATCTGTGGTTGGAGTTACGGTGGCTACATGACAAGTTGGACGATTGGCCAAACGCAGCGTTTCAAGGCAGCATCAATTGGAGCGGCGGTGACCAACCCAACAAGTTTCAATGGCACAGCCGATATTCCTAGCTTTATTCCCAACTATTTTGGCATGGAGGCATGGGAAGATCCGGCATTTTACGCGGCACGTTCGCCGATTGCCCACGTCCAACACATGCAAACGCCCTCGATTATCCAACATGGCGATGCGGACATTCGGGTGCCATTGGAGCAAGGTTTGCAAATTTATAATGCGTTGCAGCGGCGCGGCGTACCCGTAGAAATGTACATTTATCCGCGCCAGGGCCATGCAATCAACGAGCCACGGCTGTTGGCAGACGCATTGCGCCGCAATTTAGAGTGGTTTACTGAACAATTAATAGGTAAATGAGGCAATGGACGAATACATCAAGCTCGACCAATTTTTAAAGCTTGCCGAGGTGGTACAGAGTGGCGGCGAAGCCAAGCAACTGATCCAATCTGGCGGCGTGCTTGTCAATGGAGAAGTAGAAATCCGGCGCGGCCGCAA
>JBBRVA010000254.1:0-9832 GCA_038247295.1 Caldilineales bacterium
CCTGATCTGCCTGCGTCACTGCGCTTGGTAAATCCGGCTCGGCTCTGCCCATTGACCCAGGTGTTTTGCCCGGCTGATTCGCTAACGTGGGTTGCACCGTTGCCACAGGCGTTGAATGTGTTGGTTCGGTGCGCGGTGCGCTAACTGATGCAACGCGGCTTTTCTTTTGTTGCGCAGTTTCGGAAATCGGCAGCGCAACGGGCCCAGGGAGAACCGCAGCGTCAACCGTGGTCGCCAATGGCGCCGACATGGCTGCGCTGATTGGTTCAAGGGGCAGCAAAGCCTGCTTTGTTGCCCGGGTTGCCAACGTTGGCTGCGCCAGGGGGCCAATCTTTGCTTCCGCTTGATGAGCGGCCGTCGCGATGGTCGGTGTCGTGGCCTGGCTACCAGATAGCGGCTTCGTTTGCAGTAGCGATGTGCTACCGGTTGTTGCTTCGCCACTTTGCCGTGCTATGAATGCAGCTTGCCCCTGACTACCCGCCGGCACAGATAGCTTGTCTGGCGCGCTCAATGGCTCTTGCCTGGACTCAAGCTCCACTGATCGTGTAGTTGCTGAGTCCTGTTTATGCACGACGGGCAGAACGCTTGGTTCCGTAATGCGGACTGCATCCGTGATGCGGCCTGCATCTTCCTTCACCGCCGCACCTATGGCTGACGGTTGCCCAACCAATGGCTCCTGTGTCGGCGCAAGTTCAGCGGGCCGTACGGTTGTTGAGTCCGGTTTATGCAGCACTGGCAGAACGCCTGCTTCTACAATGCGGGCTGCCGACGGCGCCGCCGTGGTTATGGCTGGTGGTTGCGCCGCGAACTGCGCCGGGGGTATTTCGGGTGCATGGTCTATCAGTGGCACGCCGGTTTGCAAGCTGGACAATTTTGCAACTGCTTGGTCGCTAGGTAGTTCTGTCACCCGCTCCGGCGGGGTCCACGGTTCCTGGGTTGACTCAACCGTTGGCAGCTGAACTGCGCGCACGATGGGCATAACGGTTGCTTCTTCACCATGACCAGCCGCCAACGGCGCGGTGATCGCAACCTGGGTGCCGTTACCCGTCACTGGCTCGCCTGTTGGCTGGACGGGCAATAGCATATCGATCTGCTCGACAACCGGCCTGGTTGTCTTGCCCGATTCTCCTAATAACGCCTGCGGTGGCTCAGGTTCACGTTGCGGCGTGATGACACTGGTGCTGCTGCGCATCACTGGCATCACCTGGGCTTCACCAGTGAGCGCGGCTTCAACCTCGGTTTGGCGCAACTCTGGTTGCGCTACATCTGATTGTGGCGTCATCTGGGATGCAGGTCGGTGTGCCATCGTAAGTGCAACATCTGACTCAGCGCCTTGTCGTTGAACCGTTCGCAGCTGGGACTGGTGAACTGTCACATCCGGTTCGACCACGTCTGCCGACGCTGCGTCAGGTTCGGGCGAACGTGCCTGCGCTGCGCTGGGGCCGCGGATTACGGGCACGACCGGCACTTCATCTGCGCGCGCGCCAGGCGTTACTGCTGCAGGCGACGACGGTTGGGCAATGTCTGGCAGTCCAGATAACGTCTCAACTGCTTGACTGGCAAGTTGTTGACTGGCAAGTTGCCGGGCCGCCAATGCTGGCTCTGCCTGGCGGTCTGCCGATGCTGTGGCGCGGGTTGGTGCTTCAAATTCTGCCGGTGTTAATGTGATCTCAGTTTGCTGCGCTGGCGGCGTGCTGCCTACCGAGCGCACCGGCAGCCCGGGCGCGGCATCTGCGTGCCCAACCGAGGGCGTAGCCCTGATTGGGGCTGGTTGTTGGCTTGCCAGTGGCGATGGCAGTTGTGCGGGAACGCTGCTATCGGCTGGCGCATCACCCTGTTGCGCCGAGAATATCTCATCCGCGGGACGGCTCAGTGGTGCAGCGGGCCAACTTGGTTCTTCTATGCCGCTTGGCATTATGCCAGGTTCCGGTAGCCGGGTTGCGCGCACAGCTTGTGCCTGCATCACCGCTATGGCCAGTTGCTGATCCGGCGTGTGCCGCGGCGTGGTTGGAACTGGCGCTGCTGTTTGTATGCTCGTGGCTGGTCGCGCATCGCTCCGTGGCGTATAGACCGGCGGCTCAGCCGCAATCGCTCGTTTTTCAAGCGGTAAAGTGGCGGCGGCGCGCTCGGATGGCTGCTCCGCTTCTATCGGCTCTGTTCCCGGCGCGGCAAAGGCGGTCGGCGTCGCGGCCCGTGCTGCGGGCAGGCTGGGGGCAAGGCGAGATTCATACGCCATTGAAGCAACCTGCGCATCAGCGGGTTGGTCCGCATCAGTTGCCCCGGTTGCCGTAGCGGCTTGGACGCGATTCAGTCGGGGCGTGGTGTTAAGTCCGGCTGTCAGCGCGTGGCTCGGTTCAGCGGTTGCCGTTTCGCTGGAGCCTACGGCCGGTTGGCGGCGAATCAAGCCAACGGTGGATTCCTGCGTTTGTGCAACAGGGGCCGCGGCCATGTGCGCCGGTGTGCTGGACGGATCAACCGCGGCGATTGCCGGCGCCATGGGCAAGGGCGCATCCACCCTGGCTAGATCGTTGGCACTGCTTGTCACTGGCTCTGCCGCCGGTGCGGTAAAAGCCAAGGGCGTGCGGTCGGCAGTATGCTCACGGGCTGGCAATGGGCCCTGCGTTGTCACTTCGGCATGCAACGTGCTTTCTTGCAAAGCGATCGCTTGAAAATCGTCCGTATTCTCAGCGAATTCTACCTCGTCCGCCACACTGCTAGGCAGGGTAGCTTGGGGCAAAATTGTACTACTGGCCGCGGCGGCTTGTCCCATCTGGCGGAACGAGGGGATAGGGCGACTGGCCGCTGGGCTGTCCGGCGGCACGAGCGGGTCAGGCAGGTGCCAGCCATTCATGGCTGGATCGGCAGGGTTTTCTGCGGGTTGGCTGGCCGCAATCTGTTGGCGCAACGCCAACGGCGACGGCAGATTCGTGTCTGGCAGGGGGGCAAAGCGCAGCGTACGCAACGGCTGCACCCCGGTTGCGCTACGCTGGATCACTTGCTCACTAACGCGCTGAAAAAAGTCAGACATAAGCTTGCTCAATCTTGATTCGTAACCCGTTTCAGATAGAATTCGCGGCGTGTGGCACTCATGGTTAGGATATCGGCTTCACGCCAGCCATATGTCTGCGCCAACAGATGAACTTCGTGAAGCAAGTGCTTAACACGATTTTCCAACTCTGTCCAAAAATAGGTAACAATGTCAAACAACGCCGACCACTCCTGCTCGCAAGCCGGGCATTGCAGTGTAAACCGGATCTCGGCCTGTGGATCGTGCTCAATGACGGCGTTGGCCAGGGTTGGCATCAGGCTTTCCGGCAATTCGGTTACCGCCCAAGGTTGGCTGTCATAGTGCGCTTGCATCACACAGCGTTCGATCAGCAGCTGGCGGGCGGCTTGGGTGTCACTAAGACCGACAATCGATGCCAGATCGAGGCTGTTGGGCAAACGGCAGTGCAGATCAAACCCACTCGCCTGTAGATCAAACTCATGTTGTTGTGGTTCCGGCAGCCGAATCGTGCTTACGTCGACACTAAACTCCAGTGGTTCGCCACAGGCGGTGCACTCGGCATAGCCATTTAATGTGCTGCCGAGCGTCTGTTCGCGCAGCATTAACAGACGCGTGTTGCGTTGGCCCACGCTCAACTGATCAAGTTGAGCAGGCGACAATTCGGGTTGCGCCAGCGTGAGCAAACCGCGTGCTCGATCCACTGGATGTTGCGGCTGACCCCATTCCCAAACTTGGACAAGTTCATAGGCTGATAACGCACGCATTTTTACCATTTCATTCATCTTGATCAAAGTAGGCTAAAACCTGCGACTGACAGCCATAAGTCTGCCCCTGGGGCATAACTTGTACTGTCAGCCGCAGGTTTGCTCACCTTGAAAATGCACTTCAATCGAACTAACCGTAATTGGGTTCGGTTGGCTCCACAACATCAGCATCCCGCTCCCAACCTTCGTTTTCCAGTTTGATCGACTGAATTGCGACGGTGTTGGCGGCATTGCCATCCAGATCGGGCAGGGCCTTGTATTCAGAGACCCAACAGCGATAGACCTTGTACGCGAGCACCTTTTGGCCCGCCTCGTTGTAGAGTTCGATGAGCAGGTCTTTACGGAAATCCTTGAGCGAAACCTCTTGACCATCGGTCGCCGAATTGCCATAGCTCCAGATTTTGTTGGCCCAGGCTTCGAACTCTAAATCATGGGTCACTCCCCGCTCCAGCGTGATGGCGGCATAGGAAGTTTGACCCGGCGATTTGCGCTTATAGCTGGCCGACCCGCCTTCACGGTGTTCCGTTACCTGGGTGGTGCGCGTCAGCGCGCTGACTTTGCTGATGCCAGCGACGGTTTTACCGGCGATGACGACACGAAATTTGAAGGTCTTATAGGGATCATAGCGATAGGTATTGACTTTGAATTGACCAGTGGATTCCTGCATAATGACGCCTCCTAAGCAGCCAGTTGACCGGTGATCTGTTGAATATAAACAACCACGAACTCGGCTGGTTTAAGCGGGGCAAAACCAACCACAATATTCACAATGCCCTTGTCGATGTCCGATTGCGTGGTTGTGCTGCTATCGCACTTAACAAAGTAGGCACTCTTGGGCGACTGACCTTGGAACGCCCCCTGGCGGTAGAGATCGTGCATGAAGACGCCGATGTTAAGGCGCAGCTGGGACCAAAGCGGCTCATCGTTGGGTTCAAAGACGGCCCACTGAATGTTGCGATACAGCGACTCTTCGATATAGAGTGTTGTGCGGCGCACGGGGATATACTTCCACTGCGAAGCGAGCCGATCATCGCCCAACAGCGTGCGCGCGCCCCAGACGACGTTGCCGGCCGCCGGTAGTTTGCGCAGACAGTTCACCCCCAGCGGGTTTAGCTCGCCATTCTCGGCGTCGGTGAGCGGCACGCTTAGTTCGACGACCCCAGTGAGACTAGCTTCGAGGCCCGCCGGCGCTTTCCAAACCCCACGCGTGGCATCGGTGCGGGCCATAATGCCGGCGATAGCGCCAGAGGGGGCAAACTCCTCAACCTGGTTGTCGCGCAGAATGTTGGGCTTCCTGATCCGAGGGAAGTAGATGGCCGCGTTTTCACTGGAAAATCCTGGGATCGGGAAGTTATCCACGGCATCTTGCTTTTTTGTCCATGTCTTTGGCGAATCCACCAGCAGCATGGCCCGCCGATCATGACAGTACTTGGCGGCAGGTACGAACACAGCAGCCATATTTACGTCATTCATTTCCGACACATCATCACCCTCGAAGGGTGGAATGCAGAGTAGGTTGAAGATATCGGCGCCATCCAGCGCGTAGAGGCCGGTTTTGTTGCCTTGGTTGCCCAAGATTACCGCACTATTCAACGGTTGGCCGTCAGCGCCACCCGCGGCCTTAACAATTTGTACTAGCGGACGTTGCGTAGGCGCGTCCCCAACCATACGTACCAATCCGTCCGCACTGTTGACAACCCGGTAAAGCTGGCGTGGGCCGCTGGCTACGGTTAGATTGGGAAAAGTGTCGGTGGCGCCCGTGGCGTTATCTTTGATTGTGAGGTTGAATAACTCGGCCTTATCCACATCGTAACGTTCCGCTAGTTGGACAATCACTTTCGGATCGACATCGGTGATACTTGCGACCAGGTTGTTGCCCCATGTTCCTTCGGAGGCCGCCTCCAAGGCAATCGCAGTGGCACCCGCACCCAGCGTCAGGGTCGCTTTGGCGCTAGGAACCGGCTCTGCCGCCGGTGGAGGGGCAACGATGCCAGCCGCGGCATCGGCCACAGCTTGCGCGGCGGCTTTCACCGGGCTGGTGCCGCTCGCGAATTCATTTGCCTTGCTCCGCGCCGCCGTGGCGACGGATTCTGCCGTCGCATTGACGTCCGCGGCTGCGGCTTCAGCCGCCGTCGCCACGTCGTTGGCTGCTGTTTTAACCGGATTGCTGCCATTCGCAAATTCATCGGCCTTGGTGCGCGCCGCGGCCACTGCTGCTGCTGCCGTAAGCGGCACAGGGATGCTTTCTGGCGCCGCCGCTGGACCGTTATTGAAGACTCGCACAACGACAGCCTTGGCGCCGCCATTGAGAAAAAAGTCATTGACAGCAAAGCCCAAGCTGCTCTGCAACCACAAACCGCCAAAGATGCGCTCAAAGTCGCCATAACTGTTGACGACTATCGGTTGATCGACGGGCCCACGTTTCGCCCGGCCAATAAAAGCCGTTGTCGCGGTATCTACCCCAACAATGGTTCGTACATCACTTTTTACTTCTTGAATGTAGACACCTGGGTAAGTAACTCTGGGTGCAACTAACATTACTGCATCTCCTTTCACAATGAAACGATCGATTTTTCGCTTCTTTAGTCACGCTTGCCACGAACCCTGCCCTTATTCAATGCTTTCGTCTGCGTCCTGGGAACTCGCTTGTGTATGATCAACTTGCTCGTTGATGACGCCCATTTCTGCCAAATAGGGGGTTATGAACTTGGCAATCGTTTCCATTTCTTCAAAATATTGCCGGTTGTCGCTAAAAACATGGGTAATATATCCGCGCCAGAAAGATTGGTCAGCTTGATCATCGCTCCTTTCCACCCACACCTTGACAATGAAGGAGCAGGTGTTGTCTTCGTAGAGGTCCATTGTCGCTCCCTATGGGCTGAGAGTCAGCGGGGCATATAAGCGAGCAGTACGCATCGTCAGTGGTCTACTATACAGAGCGGGCGTCTGCGGAAGCGTCTACAGAACCGTCTATCAAAGCGTATAGCAAAAAAGCTGATTTTAGCGGAAATTTTGGTTATGGTGGACTAGAACGGAAGTCGGCCGCATTTCTATGGCTGTTTGCGCATTGCGCGTTTGGTTAATATTTTGCATCAAGTCGGCCACTTGGGTTTGCAACTGGGTAAGCACCGTTTGAATCTGTTCAAGCTGTTGCAGCGGATCAACCTCTGCATTGTCGGTTACGTTTGTTTGATCTGTAATTGTCGCCGGCGTGGACACCCGCACTTGCTCGTTACAGATCTGCTGATAGAGCGCAAGCGTACTCCTGGCTGGTCCTACGCCTAATTCTTCCTCTAACGCCTTGATACAGGCTTTATATTGGTAGATCGCCGCAGTACGGTCGCCGGCTTGATAATGCAAACGCATCAACTGGCGATGGGTTTGTTCACGGGCGCGGTCATAGCGGAGGATTTGTGTGCCATAGGCCAGGCCTTCGGCAAAGAGATGCTGCGCTTCGCTATAGCCGAGTAACTTGTCGAGCATGGCCAGGTACATATTCTGATAGCGCTCGCGCTCATAGATGCACCAATCGGCATACCAGCCCTCCAAGAGGTCGCCCTGATATAACTGGACCGTGTTGCGCAGCATCTCTACTTGGTGGGCAGTAAGATCTTTACTCGGTTTACTCTCGACCTCAGCAAAGGTCTGCTCAAATATGGCAATGTCCAGCCAATAAGTGGCTTGTTGATTAATCCCGATCCGCTCGTAATCGGTCCGTAGCAATGGCGCACCGGACGCACGCTGATGGTGGAGGGGAGACTGAACTTGCCACAAGGTTTGGCGCAGGTAACGTTTGGCCTGTGCGGTGCATTTGTCACCCCATAACAAGGTGGCTAGTTTCTCACGTTCGTACAGATTATTGCGATAGAGGAGCAAATAACAAAGTAATTCTTGCGCACGGCGCGCCTCGATGACAACGGTTTGGCCGTCATCATCCAAAATTCGCAACTTGCCAAACAGACGAAACGTAAGTCCACTCATGTAATTCTCCCTTGCCAGACGAGCCGATCAGGAGCAGTGTTTTACAATTCTTTTCGTGCTTGCGTTTAATGGTGCTATCTGAGTATAAGATCGTAGCGTTGTTTTATCGTTGATTTTAAGAATTAAGCAGAGCAACGATATTAGTCAACGATAAAAGGTAATCCTGAACACACCGAGCGATGAGGCAACAAATCTAGCCTATCAAAAGCAACCAAACCGTTGAGCAGAGGCAAAACAAGAAGCGCGAAACACCAAAGAGGTCCTGCAACAGGAGGAATTTTTGTAAATAAACAAGCATTTGCTGTTGGGGACCAACAAATCACTTAACATAATCAATTGAAAGACAGGGAAATCTTGATTGATTATAATTGAAAACTATGAATTGTCAATGGGTAAAAAAATTAATGGGAACACTTAAACGGCAGGGCAGCATTTGCGCACAAATGCTGCCCTGCCGTTTAAGTGCCTCTGGTGTGGTTACCTGGTGTGGTTACTTACGCAACCCTATCCGCTACGTTCGACCCACGCCAAGCCCATCGGCGACCCGATTGATGTAATTAAACCATGCGGCAATCAGGTTAATTTGTAAAATGCCGGTGTCATCAAAACCAACACTGCGCAGCGCGGCGATGTCTTCCTGGCTGATCGACACCGGGGCTTTGGTTACTTTTTCGACATAACCGAGCATCATGCGATCTGGCTCGCTCAACGACGCGGTCCGCCAATCACGGCGTAGCGCGTTGGCGAAATCTTCATCTAATGTCACGATACGCAGAAACTCTGCGTGCGATTCTATTCAGTAGAAGCAGCTATTCAAGGCGGATACGGTCAGGGCAATCATTTCGTGCTGGCGGCGCGAAAGTGGCAGATCCGGGCTCATGAGCGCGCCAAAGGTGCCAAACGCATGGCGCAGCGCTGCCGGGATCAGCGAGTGCGACATGACAATACTGTCGTTCATCACCGGCTCTGGCACGCGCCGTTCGGAACGCTGCGCCGGATTATACTCGGCTGGATACATGGCAGATTGGGCTTCCAGCGCGGCTTGCAAGGCTGGGTTTTCTGGTGAAGGGCGGCGAACTTCAATCCAAGGCATTAGCTTCTCCTCTTGCTTTAGACGATGCGGCAGATCGATTACTTTGTGAACAATAATTTAATCCCATAGTCTCCCTCCCTTGAAGCGTCGATAAGGAAAGAAAATATGTAGGAGGCCGAGATTCGTAATAAACATTACAAACCAAATTGTACTATACATAAGCCAAAACAGGCGAGCAGAAATTGCAAAAAATGGGCTAAACGGTTGAAGCTGCCAAGCCGCGATTGCTTCGACAATGAGCCAGAGTATACTTCCTTCCAGGCAACCGGCAATCAGCATGAGCAGCGGCGGCCAGTCGCCATCCCAGCGCCGAGCTTGTAGATAGGCGTAGAACGGATCAAGTAATAAACCGATGAGCAAGGCAAACCCAAGCAGCGCAAAGGCGAGCGTAACCCGCTGCATACCAAGCCCGAAGCCGAGGCCAACTGGCAGGCCAATCAGCAAAAATAAGGCTATTCTTGTCTGAATTCGCCCTTTCAACGTTGGTGTCATATCGGCCGATTGAAGAGCCATTGCAGCCAGGCGCGAACCGAACCGACAGGATTCAATTGGCGAATCTTCGTCCACGGCAGCATGGACAAACTTTCGATCGTCTTCACGGCGGCATATTGGTGGCCCAAGAAGCTGTCGACCGGGCCATAATGATTGCCCGCCGCGCCGCTTCCACTCACGATTACTTTGCCAATCGGGGTAGAAAGCGCTTCAACTTCAAAATTTGCGCTGACTTGCAGACTGCCCGCTGGCGTTGTCGGCAACTGATAGGTCGCTGTCAGATCAGTATAGATGAAGTGATGGGCAATCTGGTCGTCAAAGCCGCTACAATCGATCAGGTAATCGGCTTGAATGGTGAATGGATTCTCCGCGGCTTTGGACGCAGGCGTAATTTGGATTGCCAGCCGCACTGCCTCTGGCTCAATGCGCGCAATTTGGCCATAGACAGTGCGGTACGATTGTGACGCGACGGCTTTTTTTAGATCACGCAGCCAC
>JBBRVA010000255.1:0-9829 GCA_038247295.1 Caldilineales bacterium
AGATAGGTGTGAAAGCGGTGAGTTTGTGCATCTTCTGCTTCTAACCCCCGATAGGTTAGATTAAGCGGACGCCCTTCTACCCAAGCCTCGGTAACGATCTCGAAAATTTTGATCCGGTTCGGGTCAATTTGTTGAGCAAGAATCTCGTCTGCCGCTTTCACCAGCCGCTCAGTCATCGGTTGGCGCAGCGCGATTGCCAGCTTTTCCAGGGCACTTGCCGCATAGCGCTGGGCAAAGCGCGTCTGTTGTGTGGCGCGACGAGCAGACAAATAAAGGCTCAAGGCTTCATGTGGGTTTAAGCGAATGCTAGAGACATATTTACTTCGATCAATTCGCCATTTGCCTTCTTCCTCAGCAAATGGGATGCCCAATTCGCTCTCCATCTGGATACGGTCACGATACACTGTGGTACGATCAATTTCCCATCCTTGTTCTTTTTTCAAGTGCTCGGCCATCTCAATATCGCTAAAGGCGCGCACGAAATAAAGTTCTTCTAAACGGCGCAAACGTTCAGCTTTGGTCATTCCTCGACTCATATGACTTGGCTCCAAGAAAGCTAAGTTTTGGGCATCAGACTGATGATGCCCAAAACGATTGTTTTGACTTTATCAGCTGTATAAGAAAAGTCTTTGTTACTTCAACAATACCACACGATGTTGCAAAATTCCGCAAAAGTTGCAAAAACTCGCATCACAGCTTTTGTGGGTCAAAAGGGTATAGGCCCCCTTTATCATCTTCATAGAGCTTATAGCCCGCTTCGCCCATACTGGGTAGTCGCCGTGTAACTGTAGAACAGGGTACTCCCAAACTGCGCGCCAGTTCACTCGCCGTCTGCCCAGGAGTCTGCTCAAGTAGTTGATTCATTTCACCGAAAGTTACTTCTTTTTTGCCCCAGTGTGCCATAAGTCGCCTCCAGATTGGATTGAAGATATTTCTTCCCCCTGGCTCAGTTGCCAGAGGTAATCCAATCTTGGCGGCGACATGTTGCCAGTACCGCAACATCAGTTAACGACTTTTATGGCGTCTTATAACCGATCTCCCTTTATCGAAAAATTAATCAGAATAGGCGCAACAACTCTGATAAGCTAAACAATGGCGATCCACGCCATTGAAACCAATAAAAAACACCCTCAACCAGCGATGAAGCGGCTGAAGGCGGGCGCTAAAGCAGGGCGACAAACCTGCTGCTGGGGTCTTCAGCGGTCAATGGAGCCTATCGGTTGTGGCAAACTTGGACAGCTATTATTTTGTCGGGTCGATTGCGGTTGGGTGTGATGAGTAAGAAATTTGTTCTTATCTAGTTAATCGTAATGTAAGGCCGAATCCTTCGCGGTTGAGGTGCCAATTGGGAAAATTGGGTAGGGAGAACGTGCTGCGTGATCAGACAGGTTGCGAAATACCGCGAATGAATAACTCATGTTACGCAGTCTCTCCTGGGAACGCCGGCATCCTGCCGGCAGCCGCCAGAGATGGCGGCGTTCCCAGGTGCGTAACGTGAGTTAGTTATTCACGATTAATTATTTGCCAGGATGAAATTTATTGCGCAATAACTCTATTAAGCGCAGATTGGGCAAAGTGAAAGGATAGTTGGTTGCTTGCGGCCAGGCTGGTAAAAAGAAATGAGCCCGACACC
The DNA here is from genome assembly GCA_038247295.1 of Caldilineales bacterium. Lineage (GTDB taxonomy): Bacteria > Chloroflexota > Anaerolineae > Caldilineales > Caldilineaceae > JAPLGZ01. Next base: position 1,634 of record JBBRVA010000255.1, read on the forward strand.
ATTGTGCCGATGGTGTCGGGCTCGACCAACGAGGAAAGGAAGAAGAGAAGAACCAAAGGAGAAATCAGTGTGCAAGTTTGCTCCCCAGTAAACTTGCGATGTGTCGGCTTGCTCATTTCTGACTTCTGCCTTCACACTGGTCATATTGTACCATGCCTGTGGCGGCAGAACAATCGCCATAATGCACAATAATTGTGGCGCGCCATTAGCAAAAATGCCCCTTGATTCGTGCATAGTAACCAATTATCAGTGACCAGTGAGCACTATCAGTCACATGCCGCCCCTGGTCACGGGTTACTGAACAGTGATAGCGCATGCTGCACTCTGGATAACTTCGTAAAAAATAGGCATTGAGCAGATGTGCTCAATGCCTATTGGGTGGATCGGGAATGGCGTGCCCAGTTATGGGCGCGTACCTTTGCGCCGCTTGTTATTGTTTCTACGCGGGGTTGGCGCCGGCGCCGAGAACGAGCCGACCCGGTTGCCACCAGTAGCACCCACTGTTGCGCCAGCTGTAGCAGTTGCTTCAGCGAGCGAGGGGCGGTTGCGCAACTGCACCGGTTGCGCGCTGCCGCGCAGGCGCAAATTGATAAACTCGATCAGCACCGAGAATGCCATCGCAAAGTAGGCGTAGTTCTTCAGGTGTAGCTCGTGGGCTGCCTCTGGGTTCCAGCCTTCGATCACCAGCAGCACGCCGATCAAGATCAGGAAGGCCAGCGCCAAAATCTTCATCGTCGGGTGGCGTTCGACAAAACCGCTGATTGCACCGGCAAAGGTGAGCATGACGATGGCCGCTACGATAATCGCGGTAATCATGACCCACAGCTGGTTAGAAATGCCTACTGCTGTAATCACCGAATCCAGCGAGAAGATGATATCCACGAGCACAATTTGGATGATGACGGCGGCGAAAGAGCTGACGGCGCGGGCGGTGGTATTTTGATGTTCTATGGCTTCGAGCTTTTCATGAATTTCGAAGGTGCTCTTGCCAATCAAAAATAGCCCGCCGACCAGCAAGATTAAGTCACGACCGGAAATGCCATTGTCAAAAACAGTAAAGAAGGGCGCGGTCAGGCGCATGATAAACGTAATGCTCAACAACAGCAGAACGCGCGTAATGACCGCTAGGGCAATACCAGTCGTGCGGGCGCGCGCTTGCTGCTCGACGGGTAATTTGCTGGATAGAATCGCAATAAAGATTACGTTATCAATGCCCAACACAATTTCCAGCGCCAGCAAGGTGAACAGCGCTACCAAGTTTGCGGTCGTCAATAATTCGGCCATAGTTGATTCCTTGTTTTGGTTTTTAACTGACACAGGTAAGGTGGTTAGTCAGTAGATAGTGTGTAATTGGTTCTTGTCATCCCTGCCAGGCGATCGCCGGCGCGACGCAATGTTTCTAACCGCTTTGGAAAAGCGAAGCGCACGCTCTGATTGCCATAGCCGGGCAGTGAATAAAAGCTGGTGCCAGGGACGACCGCCACCCCCACTGTTTCCGTCATCCAGCGCGCAAAGGTCATCGCGTCCCAGCGCGCTTGCGGAATGGGGAGTTGTGAGAAATCGGCCATCGTATAGTAGGCACCTTCGGGCAGTGAAGCCACAAAACCCACCTCTTCCAGATAACCCATCATCAGATCGCGCCGGGCGTGATAGTCGGCGGTCATTTGCGTGTAGTGGCGCTCCGGCAATTCGAGCGCGACTACCGCCGCTGCTTGTAAGGGTGTCGGCGCGCAGATCGTTAGATAGTCGTGCATGCGGTGGACGGCGGTTGCCAGCGCCGTAGGGGCGATCACATACCCCAAGCGCCAGCCCGTCATCGCATAGGTTTTGCCAAAGCCGCCCACGGTGATCGTGCGGTCGCGCAAGGCGGCGCGGCTGCCCGGTGGCACGTGGATGCGCCCATCGTAGAGGATGTGATTATAGATTTCATCGGTGATCAAGGCGAGATCGTACTTTTCTACCAAATCGATCACGCCGGCCAATTCTTCTTCATCAAAGACGCGGCCGGTGGGGTTGTGCGGCGTGTTGAGCAGGAGCGCACGCGTGCGCGGTGTAATGGCGGCGGCCAAACGTTCTGGATCCAGCCGGTATTGGGGTGCGCTGAGCGGTACGGCTACGGGCATTGCGCCAATCATCAATGCTTCTGGACGAAAATTTTCGTGCGCTGGTTCAGGGATCAAAATCTCGTCGCCAGGGTTGAGCAGCGCCATCATGGCGACGACAATGCCTTCGGTGACGCCACAGGTAACGGTGACGTGTAGATCCGGGTCGACTGGCCAGCCCAGTTGCGAACTGTAGATTTCGGCCAATTTGTGGCGCAACGCCGGATAGCCCCAGGTGACGGTATACGGATTGGCCCCGCGCTGGATGGCGGCGGCGGCGGCGGCTAAGACGGCATCGGGCGGGTCAAAATCAGGGTAGCCCTGGCTCAAGTTGATCGCATTATGTTTCAACGCCAGGCGGGTCATATCGCGAATCGTGGATTCGCCAAATTGCGAGACACGTTGGGCCGGTTGCATACATGCTCCTGAATGAATAGAGTTTACTTAGATTTAATTCTTTTATCTGACAGGATGACAGGATGACAGGATGACAGGATGACCAAGGGTTATTCATCTTGTCATCCTGTCATAAAAGCCTTTTCACCTGGCGTTTCATATACGATAATAAGGCGTGTAACCCACGTAGGCGTTGTGGAGTAATCACTTCTTGTAAACCCAATAACTGGTAAAATTCATCGGGCGTGGCCAATACCTGCGCGGGTGTAGCGCCCGCCAACCCTTCCACCAAAATGCCAGCATAGCCACGCACGGTGGGCGATTCGTGCGGAATATCCAAGAAAAATTCGACTTGACCCTCATTTATCTCGGTGTGTAAGAAGACAGCCGCCTGACACTCGTGTACTTGCTCCATTTGATCACGTCGATCGGCCAGGCGCGGCGGTAAATTTGGTAAATCCATGGCATATTCCAACAAATATTCTAACCGTTCCCGTGGCTCTGCCTGCTGAAATTCATTGATAATCGCTTGCAACGCTGGCGGACATGCCAACATTTTCGTTTGTGTTTCTTGATCCATGCTTGTGCTCCATAATCTCGGTCCCGTTTAATCCTGTTTTAATATAGTCATTATCATGGCGATTACACTTTCTGGTGTAAATTCTGCTTGCCACTTTTTTTTGGTATAGTTATAGTATAGATTATAGTAGATCAACAATGTTCGATTCATTACGACTAACTAACTAACAACAGGCGGCGTTTTCGGGAGCTTGTCTATACGCAGTTGCTAGCGTCTTGTCAGCCATCATTGGCCTCGATTGATCAGAATCTGCTCATAATCTGATTGTAATCGTAAACGAGAGCAGGCAGTTCGTCAAAACCACAAGCCGTAGTTAACTTATCTTTATGGATACACCTGTTGCTTATTATGCATTGCTGCTCTTTGCGGGCGCAACCATATCGCTTACTCTGGCCGTAATGGCTTGGCAACGCCGGCGCGAGGCTGGCGCTACCGCTTTTACAATTGCCATGCTTGGCGTTGCAACGTGGTCATTTGCCTATGGGCTTGAGATCATGGGCGAAACTTTGGCCGATAAGCTGATCTGGCACAAAATCATCTATTCGATGGCTCCGCTCATTCCCAGTTTTTGGTTGCTTTTCCTGTTGCAACAAAAGCCGCATTCGCTGCGCATGATGCGAGTTGTGCGCATTCTGCTCTTAACCGGCACTATGGTTTACACTTTGCTTACTTGGAATAATGATCAGCTGCACTGGCTCTGGCGTGAGATTGGTGTACGCAATACGCCGGGTTTTCCGCACTTAGTATTGGATCGGGCGATTGGGTTTTACATCCAACTGGCCGCTTCTTACACTGTCACCCTGATCGCAACTGGCATGTTGATGCGGATGCTGCTAACTGGCGTGCCACTTCCCCGCTGGCAAGTGATAATTGTTAGCTTGGGCGTCGTTTCTCCGATTATTGCCAATTTTATCCATCATGTTGGCTTAAACCCGCTTTATCCGCTCAATCTTACTCCTTTCGCGTTGGTTAGTATGGGGGCCGCCGCTGGCTGGTACATCTTCCGTTTTCGGGTTTGGGATCTGTTACCAGCTGCGCATAATGCGATTGTAGAAAGTATGAATGATGGCGTCATCGTGCTGAATCTGCGCAATCAGATCGTCGAGATCAATCCGGCTGCGCGCCATTTGCTCGATCTGCCCCATCGCGAATTAGAGGGCCGATCGGTGGCTGCCGTGCTGTCGCATGTGGCGCAGCCCGACAACGTCTATGCCTTACTGAATGCGGACGAAGTGGCGCCCGGCGTTGGCGTCGAGATCGTGCTCGCCGAGCCGCACCAGCGCACGGTAGAAGTGTACCTCTCCCACCTCTATAATCGTAATAAGCAGATAACGGGGCGACTGCTCACCTTGCGCGATATTACCGCGCGCAAGTGCGCAGAACAAGCATTGGTCGACGAACGGGCGCTCCTCGCGCAACACGTAGCCGAACGAACGGCTGATCTACGCGAAGCGAACGCACGTCTGATGCACGTCGCCCTGTTAAAGGATGAATTCCTGGCCAACATTAGTCACGAATTGCGTACGCCGCTCAATGCCATTTTAGGGTTATCCGAGTCGCTGCAAGAAGAAGTGTATGGTGCACTGAATGAGAACCAATCTAAGGCCTTACACAAGGTAGAAACAAGCGGTCGTCATCTGTTGGCATTGATCAACGACATTTTAGAAATTACCAATATCGGCGCCGGGCGTGTAAGATTGGAATTGAGCCCGGTGGCGATTGATGCGGTCTGCCAAGCGAGCTTAGAATCGGTTGCCCAGGCTGCGCTCAAGCGCCGGATCGCGGTGATCGTGAATCTAGACCCCAGCATTACCGCCCCCCATTCCTCTTTTATCCTGGCCGATGAACATCGGTTACGCCAAATGCTTGTAAATCTGCTTGGTAATGCAGTAAAATTCACGTCTCCAGGGGGTAAAGTGGGTTTAGAAGTTACTGGCGATCGGCGCATGCAATTGCTCTATTTCACCGTATGGGATAGTGGTATTGGCATTGCACCAGCGGATATAAAACGCTTGTTTCAGCCCTTTGTCCAATTGGATAGCCGTCTGGCGCGCGCTTATGATGGTACGGGTTTGGGGCTAGCACTCGCCTATCAGATTGCCGAATTGCATGGCGGCCATATTAGTGTAGAGAGTGAAGTCGGTGTAGGTAGCCGTTTTCTCGTCACCTTGCCCTGGCAAACAACAGATGGGCGCTCAGAAATAACCGACTATCAACGCCAGATGGTTGCTCAGTAACGGCTCATGATGGGCTATCAATCATTCAGGATCATTCAATCCCAATACCACCAAGCAAATCATGACGATACCCGCTACATATTATGCCTTGCCGCTCTTTATTGGCTCTGTTATATCTGCTGTTCTGGTCGTTTTGGCCTGGCAGCGCCGAGCAGAGCCGGGCGCGCTGGCTTTTCTGATCTCTATGTTTGCTTTGGGCATGTGGTCGCTGGCCTATGCGAATGAAATTGTGGCTGCCAGCGAGGAAACGAAAATCTTCTGGCACAAGTTAGCCTATACAAATATACCAATTGTCGTACCCTTTTGGTTATTGTTTTTGCTCCAGCACGAGCAGCGCTCGTCCCGCTTTATGCATTTTCTGATCCCTCTCTTGCTGATCGAGCCCATTCTTTTCATCGTCCTCACCTGGACCAATGATCGGTTCCTCTTGCTTTGGGTCAAGATTGAGATGCTTTCCGATGCTGGGCTGCCCTATCTCCATATTACGCGCGCCAATGGTTTTTTTGTCCACGCGATTTATTCTTATCTGCTCTTGTTAACGACTTGTGTGCTTTTTTTACGTCTGTTGTGGCGACGCTCTTCGTTAAGTGGCCCACAAGCCGTAGCCTGTGTCACTGGCATTTTGGCGCCGATGGTGATCAATATCTTCTATGTAGCCGGCATCAATCCATTACACCCATTAGATCTGACGCCATTTGCGCTGGTGACCTTTGGCGTCGCGGCCAGTTGGCTCACCTTTCGCTTCCAGTTTTGGGAAATTTGGCCGGCGGCCCGCAATGCGATTGTGGAGAGTATGAACGACGGTGTGATCGTTTTAAGCAAGCGCAATGTGATTGTTGATATCAACCCCACCGCGATGCGTCTACTTTCCTTGGCGCCAGGCCGCGCTTTGGGGCAGCCAATTGGGAAGATTATGCCAAACTGGGCCAACTTGCAACAGCTGCAAGCCTTATTGTCCACCGTCGACCTGGGGCCGCCCCAATCGGTCGAGTTGATGTTGCTCGACAACCAAACCCGCTACGTGGATCTGGCGATTACCAATCTTTTTGATCGCAATAACCGGGCTAGCGGCCATTTGATTACGCTGCACGATGTCACGCGGCGTAAACTGGTGGAACAGGCATTGGCCCACGAACGCAACACCTTGACGCGCCGCGTAGAAGAGCGCACGTCCGACCTGAGTGAAGCCAACGCCCAACTGGCGCGCGCCGCGCGGCTGAAAGATGAATTTCTCGCCAGCATGAGCCATGAATTGCGCACGCCGCTCAACACGATTCTGGGCTTGTCCGAGGCGCTGCAAGAACAAGTCTATGGGCCACTCAGCGAGAAGCAGTTGCGCGCCCTGCACAGCATTGAAGAGAGTGGTCGTCACCTGTTGGCGTTAATTAACGATATTCTGGATGTCTCTAAGATCGAAGCTGGCCAGCTGGCGTTGGATATCCGACCGGTTAGTGTCGAATCGGTCTGTCAGGCCAGCCTGAGCTTGATCCGGCAGATTGCGCTTAAAAAGCAGCTCACTGTGACGTCGCAAATTGCGCCCCAGGCCCGGGTGCTGGAAGCCGATGAACGGCGCCTGAAACAGATGTTGGTCAATTTATTGAGCAACGCAGTTAAATTTACGATCGAGGGGGGCATGGTGGGGCTGGATGTCATCGCCGACGCCCAGACCGAGGTGATTCGCTTTGTTGTCTGGGACACCGGCATCGGGATTGATCCAAGCAATATGCCACGGCTCTTTCAACCCTTTGTGCAATTAGACAGCAGCTTCACCCGTCACCATGAAGGGACCGGGCTAGGGCTGGTCTTAGTCTATCGCATGACAGAGATGCACGGCGGCAGCATCAGCGTCGACAGTGAGCCCGGTAAAGGCAGTCGCTTTACTATCTCACTGCCCTGGCGTACGCACAATGCACCGGCGGCGACGTCTGCAGAAAGCAATTTGTGGCGCCTCGCCGATGGGCGTCGCGCACTGGTGATTAATGATTCGCAGACCGGCGCAGAGCAGACCGTGAAGCTGTTGAACGAGTTGGGGATCAATGGCACTATCTATACCGAATCGACCAATGTGGCGGCCCATGCCCGTACTGTTCGCCCTGATCTGATCTTGCTCGACCTCTTTTTGCCCGACCGTTTTGGTTGGGACATTCTTTCGGAACTACGCCGCGACGAACAGACGCGTTATGTACCGGTTATCGTTATCTCGATGGTAGATGTCACCCCGCCTGCCCATCTTGTCTCCGATGCTACGCTGGGCATGGTGCATATGATGTACAAGCCATTTACCCGCGCAGAACTAAATGTAGCCTTGAATGCTGTCTCTGTTCAAGTGCCTGTTAGCGCACCCGCCTTTGCCCTGACTACCCTGCCTTCGCTGCGACCCTTGCACAAGCCCGTGGTCGCACCGCCCACGATTTTGCTGGTGGAAGACAACGAAACCAATATCAGCACTTTTTCCGACTACTTACAGGCGCGTGGCTATCGGGTGCAAATCGCGCGCAATGGACAAGAAGCGATGGACCGCCTGGCGGAGTCCACGCCTGATCTGGTATTGCTCGACATTCAGATGCCTGGTATGGATGGGCTCGAAGTGATGCACTTGGTACGCAGTGAAAAACAGTGGGCTCTCTTGCCAATTGTTGCCCTCACGGCGCTGGCCATGCCTGGGGACCGCGAGCGATGTCTGGCCGCCGGCGCCAACGCCTATCTGAGCAAGCCGATCAGCCTGAAGCTGCTGATCAGCACGATTGAAACGCATTTGAAACGGAGTAGGGAGTAGGAAGTAAGTACTAGTACACTTGGGCGGAAATAACCATACTATTCTCCGGTGAATCAGTAGTGAATCAGTAGGACAGTGAGACAGTACAAACACTGTTCTACTGTC
>JBBRVA010000256.1:0-9820 GCA_038247295.1 Caldilineales bacterium
CCCCCGATGATCCCTTTGCCGGCACCGATGAACCCTTCCGCATTTACCTCACCTGCTATCACGTTTTACAAGCCACCGGCGACCACCGGGCCACGCCGCTCCTTGTGTATGCTCATCAACGCTTACAGCAGCTTGCTGCCCTCATTCCCGACGAACCGCTACGCCAATCCTTCTTGCAAACGATTCCCATGCACCGAGAAATTATCGCGGTGTTGAACAGCGATCGATGAAGCATACGGATTGATGAAAATTGGTAACTATTCAGGCCAAGCGCACTCAGCCTGGGAACGCGCCCAGGCTGAATAGTTACGAAAATTGTAAACTTGTTGTGTGGGTCAATGGCAATGGCGGGCGACTCCTTACGTTTAATATGGCTTCGTCCCACTAAAGATCAGTCAATTAGCGGTAGAAATTCCAGACAGGTGGCATTAAAATAAATTCGTGCGTCTTCAGTTCAAGGTACACGACCACACCTTTTGCTATTCCATGCCCATCAATGCCGTCAAAAGAGGAATTACATGCTTGCCAAAGTACACAGTTGCGCCGTCGTCGGTCTAGACGCCGAACCGATCCATGTGGAAGTTGATATTGCTAGTGGTCTGGAACGCGTAACGCTGGTTGGTTTGCCAGACGCCGCCGTGCGCGAAAGCAGTGAACGGGTGCGCGCGGCGGTGGGCAACAGCGGTTTCTTTTTCCCGCAGCACCGCCTCACCGTCAACCTGGCACCAGCCGATCTGCGCAAAGAAGGGCCGGCCTATGACTTGCCGATTGCGGTGGGCATCTTAGCCGCCACACGCCAGGTAACGGCCAACCTGGACGACGCTTTGATTTTGGGCGAACTGAGCTTGGACGGCAGTGTGCGCCATGTCAACGGCGTGCTGCCCATGGCCAGCATGGCCGTGTTACGCGGCTATCGCCGGCTTTTCGTGCCCGTTTCCGATGCGCCAGAGGCGGCCTTGGTCGAAGGGCTGGAAGTCTACCCAATCGATGCGTTGAGCAGCCTGGTGCAGCACTTGAATGGGCAGCAACCGATCGTTTGTTATGAAAACTCGATCCGTTTTGACGAAAACGCCGACACGCACTATCCCGTTAGCTTTGAGGATGTCAAGGGTCAAGAACACGTAAAGCGCGCGCTCGAAGTAGCCTGCGCCGGCGGGCATAATTGTCTTCTCAAGGGGCCGCCAGGGGCCGGCAAAACGCTATTGGCGCGCGCCCTACCCTCGATCTTGCCGCGGCTGACCTTGACCGAAGCACTGGACATTACGCGCATCTACTCGGTGGCCGACGCCTTGTCTGATGGCCAACCGTTGGTGCGCACACGTCCCTTTCGCGCCCCGCATCATACGATCAGCCACGCTGGCTTGGTCGGGGGTGGACGTTGGCCGCGCCCCGGCGAGATCAGCAGGGCGCACCGGGGGATACTTTTTCTCGACGAGCTCCCCGAATTTGGCTCAAAAAACTTAGAAACTTTGCGCCAGCCGCTCGAAGACCGCATCATCACGATCAGCCGCGCCAGCGGATCACTCACGTTTCCGGCCAGTTTCGTGCTGATCGCGGCGATGAATCCCTGTCCGTGCGGCTACTTTGGCGATACGGAAAAAGAATGCACCTGTTCGATGGGCATTGTGCAGCGCTATCAGAAACGGATCAGCGGCCCGCTCATGGATCGGATTGACATTCACTTGGCGGTGGCGCGTGTACCTTTCCAGAAGTTGTCGGCCCTGGGCGAAGGCGAGCCATCGGCCTTGATTCGCCAGCGTGTGGAAACGGCGCGTGCGATTCAGGCCGCGCGTTTTGCCGATGTTCACAAAGCCAATATCCTGGTCAACGGCGACATGGGGCCAGCCGAAGTACAGAGCTTTTGCCTGTTGGACGAGGCGGGCAAGAACCTGATGCGCGCCGCCATGCAGCAGATGAATTTGAGCGCACGGGCCTATCACCGCGTGCTCAAACTCAGCCGCACGATTGCGGACCTGAGCGGTGTGGAGTGCATTCAAGTGCCGCATCTGGCCGAGGCGTTGCAGTATCGACCGCGAGAGATGGTGTAGGCGGATAGATCATCTGAAGTGGGCATTACTGCCGAGCCGGCGTATAGATAAGCGCCGTCACCCCTGAACTGAATGATTTGGCTTCCACCAGTTTGAGCGTCGCCGTGCTTCCCTCGGCAAAGAGACGCTTGCCTTGGCCCACAACCAGGGGGTAGACCAGCAGACGATAGCGATCCACCAGATCATGCTGCATGAGCGTTTGCGCCAACGTGGCGCTGCCGTGGACCACAAGGTCCGCACCGTCCTGCTGCTTGAGTTTTGTGATTTCTGCCACGATGTTGTCTTTGATCAGCGTTGAGTTGTTCCACTCCACTTGCTCCAGGGTCGTTGACACCACGTATTTGCGCGCGTTGTTGAAGTAGGCTGCCCCATCATCCTCGCTCTACGGCCAAGCAGTGGCAAACCCTTGATAGGTTACGCGCCCCAGGAGCAAGGCTTCACCGGCAGATGTCTCTGCGCCTTTAAACTGCGCGATCTCGTCATTCCAATAAGGGAAGGTCCAGGCTGGCGCTTCCATCACACCGTCGAGGGACAAAAATTCTGTGACGATTAGGTTTCTCATGATTTCCTTTTCCTTTCATTGTTTGCTGTCAATACTTCTATTTTACCCCGCTACGGGGGTGCTGTCTTGAACAAAAACGACACTTACCTTAGATCACGAAAGTTATAGAATCACGCGGCGCGCGCATCCTCAGACGTGGGGTCAGTTGAGACAATGCCGCACCTGAGGATGCTTTTTCTGCAATGAGAGACGAAGAGCCGTTCGTGGTCATTGCGGTGATTGGGTAAGGGGTGACAAGCGCGAGAGTCATCTTATCTACTTATGCCTGCATCTCCGTATGCCGTTACTAGGTCACGGTGAATCGGCACGCCGGTCAAAAAGCGCTGGCGAGTTTCGTCGTCCAGTGGCGCGGCAACCTGTTGCAGCAGATCACAGCCTTGTTGGAGGAGGGCGGCGGCGCGTGCATCACCAGTGGCGGCGAGGACGCGGTAACAGGTCAAGTAGATGAAAAAGGGATTGTTGTACCCGGCGTGCGGCTGTTCCGCCAGCGCGGGCAGGATGGCCTCGACCTGCGCCAGGGCGCCAGCCAGATCACCCTGCGCCAGGGCAATCTGCGCCAGGCCAGCCTGCGGTTCGGCGGACAGCGCCCGCGTCCAGGGTGTACCCGCAAGTTGGGTGAAGGCGGCAAGTGCTTCCTGGAAGGCCGCCGCCGCCCCTTCCCATTGCCCTACCGCCGCGCGCACATGGCCCAGGATCAGGGCCGTATCAACCAGCCGGAAGAGAATATCACCGCCAGTTTTGTTGACCTGGTCGGCTTGTTCGGCATAGCGGAGCGCCTCTTGCGTGGCGCCCGCATAGTGCGCCTTGATCGCGGCGGCCAAGCAACAATAGAGTTGACACTCTTTGGTTAATTTGACGCGCGCTAAGATCTGCATGAGCTGCTCAAGGCGGCGCGCCGCCGCCGCCTGGTCGCCGAGCTGGCAGTGGAGGCGGATGAGCGCGGCCAACATGAGCGCTTCATCATAGGGGAAGGCAAGCTCTGCCGCCATGTTGACCGCCTGTTCCAGCAGCGTACATGCCGTAGTATAGTCGCCGCGCAGCCGGAACACCCCGGCTAGTCCGTCTTGTGCCACCATTTCTACCCGTCGATAGCTCAGGACGCGCGCCAGATCGAGTGCGGCGACAAAGCCTGTCTCGGCCGCCGCAAAGTCATAGAGATAAAAGTCGATCCCGGCCAAAGCAGCCAAACAGTAGAGCTCCCCCCACCGCTTGCCCAACTTCTGACAAATCTGTAGCGCCTGCACCATATAGGTGCGGCTATCCGTATAATCGCCAAAGTGGAGCGCACTCCCACGCAGCCAGTTATGTGCCATCCAGTGCGCTTCGTGCAACAATTCGTTCTCCGGATATCGGGGTTGGTAAATGCGGACGAGTTGAATCGTTTGTTGCCACATTTCCCTGGCTTCGCGCTTTTGCCCAAGCTCTTGCAGGGCTCGGCCGAGGACAAAAGTGCCAAAGGTTTCGCCTTCGAACCCACCGTTGGCTGTGCCCAGCGCCATCGCCTCACGCGCCTGCGCGGCCATTTCCTCATCGCATCCCTGAGCAAAAAGATAATTGGCATGGAGCGCTAACAACTTAGCGAGCAGTCGTTGCCCCAGCAAGACGTCTGCTTCATCCGCGCTGCGCCACGCCAGTTGCCAGCGAACCCCTTCGACTGCCACGGCAAAGCTCTGTCGCCCTTCAAACTCTAGCCCTTGAAATTGGCAATATTGCCACCAAGCATAGGTCGCCTGCTCGATTTCCCAAAGGCGCCCTTGCGCGACAGCCCACTGCCAAGCAAGGCGAACATTGTCCAATTCAGCTTGAATCTCGCTGCTGGCTTCCTTTGGCTCCTGTCGCCCCAGCCGCCGACCGCGTGCGGCCAGATAAGCCAGATAATAGTGGCCATGTTGCTCCTCGACCAAAGCCCGCTCGCCAGACGCGGTCAACGCCTCGGCGGCAAACTGGCGCAGCAATTCGTGCAGGGTATAGCGCCCCTCGCCTGTGGCCGTCGCTTGCCATTGCAACAGTGATTTATCGGTCAAGCGCGTCAAGAGGGGCAGGGTGGCGCCGCTCACTGTCTGCGCGGCGGCATAGGTAAAGCCACCGCGGAAGACGGCGCTTTGGCGCAGGCTGCGCTGTTCCGCCGCGCTGAGTAATTGCCAGGACCAGGCAAAGACCGCGCGCATACTGCGCTGCCGATCGGGCACATCACGCCACTCCACCGCCAAGAATTCAGCGCTTTGCTCAATCGCGTCGGCAATAGCCGTCAAGGGCGCGCTCCCCGCGTTGGCTGCGGCTAGCTCCAGGCCCAGCGGCATGCCTTGCACCAACTGGCAGATGCGCAGTACCGCGGCCAGATTCGTCGCTGCAAGTTGAAAATTGGCTTGCACACGCTGCACCGCCTGGACAAAGAGGCGCACAGCGGCCGAAGCCGAGGCTTCCGCCAGGGTTGCATTGGTGGCAAAGGTGAGGGCTTGGACCGCATAAAGCTGTTCGCTGCGCAGCTTGAGCCGCTCACGCGAGGTGACAATGATCTTCAGCCCGGGCGCGGCATCCAACAGATCGACCACCAGATCCACCGCATCGGTGCCCGCCACCAGCAAATGTTCAAAGTTATCCAAGATCAGCAACAGTTGCTTCTGGCGCAACACCTGCAAGAGGACGCTCTGGGGATCACCACCTTGTAACGCGATGCCAAGTACATTCGCAATGGCAGGGGCTAGCGCGTCTGCTGTGCTGATCGGCGCCAGCGGGACAAAAAAGACGCCGTCGGCAAAGGTCGCCATCCGTTCACTACCTACTTCTACTGCCAGCCTTGTCTTGCCCATGCCGCCCGGCCCGACGAGCGTAAGCAGGCGGACATCTGGCCGTTGCAAGTGGGCGGCAATGTCCGCCACTGCTTGTGCACGACCGATCAGGGGCGTGGGGAAGACAGGGAGCGGAGGAGAGGGGGAGACAAGGGGAGCATCTGTTTTTCCGCTCCTCGTCTCCCTGTCTCCTTGTCTCTTTGTCGCGCTACCAAAAGCGCCACGCTGAATCTGCTCATAAAGCGCGGTGGTCTCGGCATCCGGCGTCACCCCTAATTCTTCGGCCAGCACGCGCTGACAGCGTTGATATTGGGCAAGCGCGGCGGCCTGTTGCCCCCGCTGCGCCAGAATGCGCATGATCTGGCGGTGCGCAGTCTCCAGCCACGGCTCCAGGGCTAATGGGCGCTGCGCAGCGCGCAGCGCGCCTTCCTCATCACCAGCACTTTCGGCAGCGCTGGCCAGTTGGGTCAGGGCATCGAGCATCTGGATGTGCAGTTGTTCTTGGGTGATGCGCCGCCACTCTTCAAAGGAGTCGCTATCGACCCCCGTAAAACCGGCCAGAAAGTCCCCTTGATAGAGATCAACGGCGGCCCACAGCCGCGCCAGACAGGGTTGGCAGGTGCAGAGTTGCGCATGGGGGTGAACGGCGCTCTCCGCCAGCAAGTCACGAAAGCGCGTCACGTCCACGGCTAAAGCGGCAGCAGGGTTCAATTGCACGGTTTGGCGCGTCACCAGCAACCACGGCGCATCGCCGGACGCGCTTTTGTCATCGCCCAACAGATGACGCAGTTGATGCAAGTATTGGCGGAAACTGTTCCGTGCGCTCTCTTCACTGTAGCCGGGCCACAAAAACCGGGTTAGATCACGACGCTGATGTTCTTGTCGCTCTAAGGCTAGATAGACGAGCATGGCCCGCATTTTGTCGGTTTGAAACGCTGTTAGGGGTTGACCATGTAGCGTCACCCGAAGCTCGCCTAAACAAGTCAACTGTAAGTGAAACATGGGCATCTTCAATCGGCTTAGTACACCAACAAATCGATCAAACACCATTATAGCATACTCTTATAACAACAAACCCGCGCTTATAACGATTTTCGCCATTCCTTATAACGATTTTACCCTGATTGTATAACGCCGCCTGCTTATACTAAAACACGTACAGCGTTGGCGAGCAAACCACTTTGCAGCGCTGCTCGATTCAATCCCATTCGTCGGTGTGTGCTTTGAGCCCATACGCATCAAGTTAAACAATTTGACCCGTCACACCAGCGGTTGAAACCCGCTGTCTGATCCAAAAAGAGGCGTTTTGACTGGTGATTGAGGAATTTCTTACTGGCAGGGAGCGCTAGGATGGGGTGGTTTAGTCACCCTCGACTCACTTTCGCATATGGATTGGATGAGGCGTAAAGACAATGCAACAGAACATCGTTTCCCGATCTGGTCATTACCGATCTTATCTGGTGCGTTTTTGGCAAAGTAACAAACAGGGCTGCTGGCGTGCTTCGGCCCAGTGTGTACAGACCGGCAACACCGTACTGTTTGGCGATGTGGAGAACCTGCTGGCGTTCCTGCAAACGGAAATCAAGGTCAGCCCCGTCATGGCGAAGTAGGCATACCAGCCTTGCCAACCAATTCCATCTAATTTTTCACCTGATCTACCTGGAGGGGAGCAACACCTGTGGAAACACAATGGGGAGCGTTAGAAATCATCAGCGATGCGCGGCCGCAATCATCTTTTTCGTTTAGGGCTCTTGGTAGCCAGCGATTCAATTCAAAAAGGAACCAATCTATGCAATCACAACCACGTTTTGCCCACTGGCTGGGCCGCAGCGCTGTGCTGTTGCTCAACCTCACCCTGGGGTTGACCCTGGCGGTCGCCCAGCTTTTCGCCCCGGCGGGGGTGGGGACAGCTCACGCCGCCACGACCGCTTGCACCCCCAACGGCCTGACGCAGGACTGCACGGTCACCTTCGACTTCACCGGCTCCGCCGAGACGTGGACCGTGCCGCCCGGCGTGACGCAAACCACCTTTGACCTCTATGGCGCACAGGGGAGACATGCACCTTACGGCGGGCAGGGTGGGCAGGTGCTGGCAACCTTGACCGTGGTCCCCGGCACCACCTACCAGATCGTAGTCGGGGGTAGCACCGGCTTCAATGGCGGCGCTGCCGGCAGCGGCAGCGGCGGTAGCGGTGGCGGCGCGTCGGATGTACGCACCGGGGCTTTTGCCCTCGTCAACCGCCTACTCGTCGCCGGTGGCGGCGGCGGCGGCACTTCGTCTCTCTTGATACTTGGTGGCGCCGGTGGCTATCCGAATGGCGGCGATGGCGCCTCTCCCGGCTTAGATGCGGACGGCGGCCGTGGCGGCAGGCAAACCGCAGGTGGGGCAGGTGGCGGCGGTACGAATCCAACCAATAATGGCGGCAGCGGCAGTCTGGGGCAGGGTGGCAATGGTGGTGCCGGCGGTTACAGTAGTGGGGGTGGTGGCGGCTACTACGGTGGTGGCGGCTACTACGGTGGTGGCGGCGGCGGGGTGAATTCGGGTGGCACCTACGGCGGCGGTGGTGGTGGCGGCAGCAGCTTCGGGCCAACCGGTGCCACCTTCCAGAACGGAGTGCGCAAGGGGAATGGGTTGGTTGTCATCAGCTATAGCCAGTCAGATACACTCGCCCCGATGGCCAATCCCACCCAGTCACCAGCCGCCGCACCGTCGGGCTGGAACAACACGAATGTCACCGTGACCTGGAACTGGACGGACCCTGCGACAGGCTCAGCAGCCGGCACCGGCATCGACCCGGCCAACTGCACCACCAGCAGCATCAGCAGCGGCTCCGGCACGATCAACCTCACCGCCACCTGTAAAGATTTGGCCGGCAATATCGGCACAGCAACCTATCAGGTGCGGGTGGACCCGACGGCCCCCACCGCTAATCCCAGCCAAAGTCCCGCGGCCAATGCGGCTGGCTGGAACAACACGGATGTCACTGTCAATTGGAACTGGGTGTTCACCGGTGCGATTATCGACACCGCCAACTGCACCACCAGCAGTGTCAGCAGCGGCGAAGGCACCTTGACCCTCAGCGCCACCTGTAAAGATGTGGCACTCAATCAGCGCACGGTCACCTACCAGGTCAAGGTGGACAAGACGCCCCCGGTCGTCACCATTGACAATGTGACCGACGGCGCCACGTACACCCTGGGCAGCGTACCAATCTCCGGTTGCAGCACGGACGATGTCCTTTCCGGCGTGGCGATACCCGCCGCCTTTAGCCGCAGCGGCGGCAATGGGGACGGCACGGGCAACTTTACCATCACCTGTAGCGGGGCCGTGGACAATGCGGGCAACAGCGGCAGTGCCAGCGTCAGCTACACGGTTGCTGCACCCACCCCAACGCCGACGGCTACCAGCACGCCAACCAACACGCCAACCAATACACCAGTGCCGCCAACGCCAACGGCTACCAGCACACCAGCCACCGGTACATTGGTCGGCAGTTGCGGTCCGTACGCGGTCTATCAGAATGGGAACAGCTACAGCGCGGCCAGCTGGAGTGGCGCCATCAAAGTCGGCACCAATGGCAAGAACACGCTCACCGGCGGCAGCGGTCCCGACCTGATGTTGGGTCTGGGCGGCAATGACAAGCTCGAAGGCAAAGGCGGTGACGACGTGCTCTGCGGCGGCGACGACGTAGATCTGCTGCTCGGCTTGGGGGGCAACGACCTGCTCGACGGCGGCAATGGCGACCACGACCAACTGTTGGCTGGCGCGGGCAACGACACCCTGCTCGATGGCGATGGCGTGATCAACGCCCAGGGTGGACTGGGCAACGATCTCTTCACCCTCGCCTTGCGCAAGGGCTGGCGCGATACGAATGGTCAAACCCAGTTTGCCAATCGGCTGGCGGCGGGGTATGGCAACGACACCGTGATCCTGGTCATCCTCGACCGCAGCCCCTTCTTCGTCGATGTGACCGGCGATGAGCGCGACAATCCGCCCAGTCCACTGGAAGGCAACGACGATCGGTTGGGTTTGCTCGGTAACTTGAGTCCCGCCCCAGTGCGGCTCAAGTTTGAGAAACAACTCGTCGTCAGCGCCGAGGCTGAGGCCATGGTGAGTGAGGAAGCCGGCGCCGAGTATCTGACTGAACCGGTGGGCGAGAAGGAAAGCCAGGACGAGGCGCTGTCCAACCAGATCTTCCTGCCGCTCGTGGCGAAGTAGGGAGGTAGGTAGATAGGTAGATAGGTAGATAGATAGGTAGACAGGTAGACAGGTAGATAGGTAGGACGGACCTGTATCCTTGTCTACTTGTCTACCTTGTAAACGAGCGATACATTAAGATAATGTAAGTTTCGTACAATCATGAAGGTGACGAAAAACCCTTGTTGAAACCAAATCGGTTATAATGACAGCAGAATCTGAG
>JBBRVA010000257.1:0-9798 GCA_038247295.1 Caldilineales bacterium
ATGTTCCTGGCCAGTGCTACACACTTGGCTTACCCTAAAACTGAAATACACCCTTTTGCCTGGCCTCAATTTTAATGGCTTTTGCGCGAAGACTTGGCAGATTAACCCCAAAGCCCCGCCTAAAACTCCACGCGCCGCCCAATCACAAAAACCTGATCCGCCGGCAAACAGAAGAAATCGGCGGCGCTGGCCGCGTTGTGCGACATTAAGGCAAAGAGCTTCTCGCGCCAGAGCGCCATGCCTGGCAGGCGGCTGGCAATCACAGTGGTGTGGTTAACAAAGTAGGAAACATGCTTGGGGTCGAAGTCAATCCCGCGCGCCGGCAACCCGGCCACGGCTTTGGGCACATTCGGTTCTTCCATAAAGCCATAGGTCAGCGTGATCTGATAAATCCCCTGGCCCAGCGGCTCAATCTCTACACATTCATCATCGGGTACATGCGGCTGAAGCGCGGTATTGACGGTGAGCAAGAGCAACTGTTCGTGCAACACATGGTTGTGTTCCAGATTGGCCAGCAGGGCCGTCGGCGCGCTCTTGGGCACATTGCTCAGAAAAATTGCCGTGCCGGGCACGCGCACGGGTGGATTGGCCTGAAAATCCTACAACATCTTTTCGATCGGTTGCGCTTGCTCGCCTACGCGCTGGGCGACCAAGTAGCGCCCTTTTTTCCATGTCATCATGATCGCAAAGATGAAGAGGGCCAGCACCAGGGAGAACCAACCGCCCTGCGGAATTTTAATAATGTTGGCGCCCAGAAAAGCCAGGTCGATGATCAAGAAGAAGCCGGCCAGCAAGGCGGCCAACAACCGATTCCACTGCCAACGTTCTACAATCACAACGTAAAAAATCACTGTGGTGATCGCCATCGTCGAGGTGACGGCCATGCCATAGGCCGCTGCCAAATTGCTTGATGTGCGAAAGCCAAGCACAATGATCAAACAAGTGACCATCAGCAGCCAGTTGACGGCCGGAATGTAGATCTGCCCATATTCGGTGCGCGAGGTATGCAGGATATTCATGCGCGGTAGAAAGCCCAACTGCACGGCCTGCATCGTAATCGAGAACGAGCCCGAGATGAGCGCCTGCGACGCAATCACCGTCGCCAGCGTCGCCAGCACGACCAGCGGATAAAGCGCCCAACTGGGCGCCATGCGATAGAAGGGATTCTCTACGGCCTCCGGGTTCGCCAAGAGCAGTGCGCCCTGTCCAAAATAATTGAGCAGCAGGGCTGGCAAAACAACGGTGAACCAGGCCAGACGAATCGGTCGCTTGCCAAAATGGCCCATATCGGCGTAAAGTGCTTCCGCGCCGGTGACGACAAGAAAGACGCTACCCAGCACGAGATAGCCCGCCCACCCATTATCGCGGAAAAAGGCAAACCCATAAGCGGGGTTGATCGCCCCCAGGATCGCCGGGTTGCTGACCAGATGGATAAGGCCCAACAGCCCCAGCACCGTAAACCAGAGCAGCGTGATCGGCCCAAAGAGCCGACCAACCAAGGCCGTACCTTGGCTCTGAATCAGAAAGATCCCTACCAAAATCACCATCGTGATCGGGATGACGTATGGCGCAAAGAAGGGCGTTGCCACGTTTAACCCCTCCACCGCGCTGAGCACCGAGATGGCGGGTGTGATCGCACCGTCGCCGTATAAGAGCGCGGCGCCGAAGACGCCGAAGATGACCAACCAGCGCCGCTCACCCCGGCTCAGCAGGCGGATGGGCGTGGCCAGCGCCGTCAACGCCAGGATACCGCCTTCACCTCGGTTATCTGCCCGCAAGACAAAAATTAGATATTTGACGGTGACGACCATGATCAACGCCCAAAAGATCAAGGAGAGCACGCCGAAGATGTTGGCCGGTGTCAAGGCAACAGCATGAAGCCCATAAAAACATTCGCGCAGTGCGTACAAAGGGGATGTGCCAATATCCCCATAGACCACACCGAGCGCTGTCACCGCCAAAATGAGCAAATAGCGAGTGCTAGACGGCGTAGTATGCAAAGCATGTGCATCTTGCGCCGGGCGCGCCGCATTTTCGGCGACTGCTTCGTCTACCGCTTCATTGACAACATCCTTGATCGACGGTTCCATATCGCGTTTGATCCTTTGTGCCGTTGCACGGTTCATCTCCAGGCATAGGAACGGTTCCCCGCCGACAATTTTCTGGGCGCGATAATAGCATTGCCGCGCCGGGCTGTCAAAGTAGGCCCCGAGGAGAAGCAGGTTAAGCAATCAGTCTATCTGGTGGCAAAGGGTGCGTTTGCGTCGCACTAGCAGTTTATGTACAATACGGCGAGGCTTGACCGCAACCTGGTCTATTCCCTCCAACAAGTATGCAACATAACGTTGATTCAAATTTAGACTGGGCGATGCCCATTGAGCAACTGCCAATGGGCCAACCAGTATCGTGCAGCACCAGTAGGACAGTGAGTCAGCACCTACTGCCCTACTACCCTACTGCCTCACTGTAAACTATTTCCGCCGAACTGAACCAGCCCGACTAAACATTATGCGCATAACACTTTCTCATGCTTTTCCGGCGCGCTGGCGCGCCTTGATTACGCCTGCCATCGGTGTCTTGATCGGCGTGATGGCACCTTCGCTGATGGTCGGGATCGATCACCATACCTTTGGCGTCGCGCTGCCGACAATCCGCGCCTACTGGGGGTTAGATGCAGACACCACGGCCTGGACCTCGATGACCTATTCGCTGCCGTTTATGGCGCTGATGCCACTCTATGGCCGGCTGGGCGATAGTCTGGGCAAACGGCGTCTGTTGCTCCTAGGCACCTTGCTCTTTTTGGTGGGGACAAGCGTGGTGGCCGTTTCATCCTCGTTGGGCTGGTTCCTGCTGGGGCGGCTGATTCAAGGCATCGGTACGGCGGGGTTTGTGCCGTTGAGCATTGCCATTATTACCCAATCATTTGCCGCCCACGAACGGGGCAAAATCATGGGTATCTGGAACTCGATTATCCCTTTGACGGGGTTGATTTTTCCCTATTTCGGTGGCTTGCTCGTCGAGCAATTGGGCTGGCGTGCCATCTATCCACCGACTCTAGTCGCGGGGCTGGTGGCATTGCTCTTGATGCTACGCTATGTGCCCGCGCAGAATCAGCGCGGGGTTGATTGGGGGTTTCTGCGCGCGTTTGACTGGATCGGCGTCTTGCTGCTGAGCAGCGCTATGATCGCCTTGCTCTTCTTTACGTCCAGCCGGCCGATTACGGGCGTAGCTGGGTTAGCGGATTGGCGTTTGTTGGGCATCTGTCTCTGCTGTTTTGCTGGATTACTGCTCTGGGAAAGGCGGCGCGGCCAACCCTACATCAATTTCCAAATCTTCCAGAACCGCAATTTCACGGCGGTCTCGATTGGCGCGGGCTTGCGCATGTTTTTGATGAGTTGCACCAGCTTTGTCCTACCGCTCTATCTGACCGATATTCATCAATTAAGTGCCAGCATTATTGGCATAGCGGTCGCGCTGCAAGCCGGCATGCTCTTTGTCACCTCCCTGATTGGGGGCCAAGTGGCGGACCGCTGGGGTGGACGCCGACCGGTGCTGATCAGCATGGTAGGCCTGGTGGCGGTGATGATCGCCCTCGCTCTCGCGCCAGCCAGGGCCCCGATCTGGCTGATTCTTGCCCTGACCGGTGTCCATGGCCTGATCATTGGTCTCTCGCTGGCGCCCTTGCACCGCGCTTCGATGCAGGGGATTGCGCCGCAAGAAACGGGCGCGGCGGCCGGTCTCTACAGCATGATTCGCTTTGCTGGGCAGATCCTGGGCGTGGCTGTGGCCGGCGTCACCCTACAAAAGAATCTCGCGCTCAACTTGGCCCCGATCGCGGCCTATCAAGCTGTCTTCTGGCTCTATGCCATCGTTGCTGTCGTGGCTACGGTGATTGGATGGGGCATGAGTGATGATTGACGTACTCCCACGACTAAAGTTCGTGGGATTCTAGGGTCAGACAGCGATTGCCCGAACAACCGGTCTTACATCGCCTAACCTAAGCGAAGACGCCCCTTCGCTATGAATGTTTAGAGCAGCGTTGTGGTCCCTGTCGTGGATCACGCCACAGACGGCACAGGTCCATTGTCGCTCGGATAGTTTTAGCTCTTTGTACACATGGCCGCAGTCAGAACAAGTCTTACTGGACGGATAGAAACGGTTAACCAGATGAACAACTTTCCCTTTGGTGGATGCAACATACCCCAAGATACCCATGAACTCAGAACGGGCAAGGTCGCTAATTTTGCGACCCCACAGGGCTTGCATCCCCTTCATGCTCAGGTCTTCAAAGAACAGTTGGTCATACTGGTCTGTCAAGAAATGCGACACTTTGAAGAACCAGTCACGCCGCTTGTTGACGACCCGTTGATGAATACGGGTTACAACCATACGGGCTTTCTGCCAACCACCAGAAAACTTAACTTTGCGGGCAAGATTCTGTTGCGCCAATTTCAGTTCGGCCATTGCTTCACGATAGTACAGCGGAGATTCAATCTGCTTACCGTTCGATGCAGTCAAGAAGGTTTTCAAGCCAAAGTCAAACCCTGCGCTGTTACCTGTCATGGGTTGATTGTTCTGGCTTGTTTCTTCCTCGACGACAAAATAGAGATAGAGATTGCCGAGCGGATCACGTTTGACGGTGACGGTCTTAACATCTGCTGGTATATCGCGCGACTTAGAGAACTTGTAGACTGTACCCTGAATGCGGATACGGTTTTTGTCCAACAGTTTCCAGCCTGCCTGCTTGAGGGTGAACGAACTATAACGCTTCACCTTCTTGAAGCTTGGCGGACTGGTTCTAACCCTCGGCTGAGACTTCGGCGAGCCGGGTCCCCTCTGGGGGCGAGTCGCTCGGGTCGAAGCCTTGCGTTTCAAATTGCCAAAGAACAACTTGTACGCCTTGTCGATGCGCTGCACAATGTCCTGAATCGCCTGACTGCCGACAAGGTTCCAGTGGTTATACTTGGGCAACTGCTTGAGCTTAGTGAGATGTTTCATCAATTCGTACGCGTTCAAGCTTTTACCAGTCAACTTGTAGTACCTGCGATGCAAGGCAATGCAATGGTTCCAGATGATACCGGAAATATTGATGCGCTGATGCAGATGCCTATTCTTTTTCGAGCGGTAGAGCTTGAACTTGTAGGTCTTGATAGCCATGTTTTTTTAGTTCTTCGTCTGCCCAACGGTCAATTAGTTCGATCAGTTTTTCACCGGTCAACGCGTGAACAAACCTCAGTTTTTTCAGCGTTGTTCGCCAAATTCGCAACTGCGTATATTGTTCGTCCATACAGGCAATTGTATAGCATGTTTGGCTTTTTGCCAAATCTGTACTCGTGTACGATCAACGTCCTGGCCGAGTACGGCCAGCGGCTATCCATCCTACGACTAAAGCTCGTAGGCTTTCCGCCGATAGGATCGTAAGAGGACGGGAAACGGGATACGGGATACGGCGTATCCCGTATCCCGTTTCCTGTTTTCTGTTTCTCGTATCCCGTTTCCCGCACTTTCAATTCACACCCGAGGCAACGGCTGTCGCCACTGGCCTGGCTGTGCTGATAGCTCGTCGTGCTTGGGGTTGGCGTGCCCCAGGCTTGAGCACATTCCACAGCACTTTAGGATGGAAGAGCGATGGGGGCGGCTTGAGCATATTCTGGACTTGGAAGAAGGCGTCAGCCACCACGGTGCTATAGGGCATGGTGCGGATCACGCGTTCCATATAACCATTGAGCAGGCGCGTGATCCGATCTGGCTGTTGGCCGCCTTGGGTGGCAGGCCAGAGCACATCTTGCCCGGTGGCCATCTGCCACGGGACCGCAATTACCCCCGCTAATTTTGTCTGAAACTGTTTAGCCAACCCGTTCAGTGTCTGCTCACCCTGGTGTCGACGCTGCGCGGTCAGGCATTCGTCGAGGGCCAAACTCGCCATCGCGGCCACGGTCATGCCCTGACCATAGACAGGGTTGAAGGCATAGACAGCATCACCGGTTGCCAAAAAGCCTTCTAGGTAGCGGGGCAATTTTTCATAAGTGCGCAAACGATTCTCAGCCTGACGATAGCCATAGGGCGCCGTCAATGGCTCGGCCTCTTTTAGCACATCGTAGAAGCGTGGCGATGGCAGGCTGCGCAAAAATTCCCAGAAACCTTCTTCATCCGTCGGCGGATAATCGCCCGCCATGCCGACCAGGCAGACGTGCCAACGCTCGCCCTGTTCGTCCGCTTCCAGTGGCAAGATCAGGGCGCCGCGCGAATTATTGGGTGCCATCGCCAGGCTATACATCGCCTTCCACGTTTCCTTAGCGTGGGCCGGCCGCCGAAAAATACGCGTAGCATAGCCAGGAAACGCGTTGATTAAAGTCTCAGTGGGCGCAGTGTAACCCAATGCTTCCAACCATTGCGGTGCATGGGATCCGCGTCCGCTGGCATCGATGACTAGATCCGCTGCTAGCTCGGTAATCGCAGCATTGGGATTGCCTTGTTCGCGCATCTGAACGCCGGTGACCCGCGCCTTTTTTTCATCCACACACAGCCCTAACACCGCTTGCTCGTGGATGAATTGCACCTTTGGGTGTGTAGCCAGCCGTCGATAGATCGTACTTTCCAACAGCGGGCGGCTACACGCTGTGCTAACAATGGTCGATTGGTAAGGCTCACACCACGCACCGTCGACAAAGAAGGCGAATTCACGGCCCATGTTCATCGGCACGGCGCCGGCTGCGACCAGCTCAGCCACCAAGCCGGGAAACTGTTGTTCTAAAATCTGCTGACCACGCGCCAGCAGAGCGTGGGGGTGACGCGTCTGCGGTGCACCTTTGCGAAACGCTGGCGCGGCAGCGGGGCGGTCACGCTCGATCACGGTGACCCGATCAAAGTGATCAGTTAGGACGCGGGCAGTGGTCAAACCGGCGATGCTACCGCCGATCACAATCGCGTGGTTGTAAACTGTTTGGCTTATAGACTGCGTCTGCATCTTGAAGATCCCTCTAGACAATTCAGTGTGGATAATTGATGCGTACAGCATAACAGTTTGAAAAACAGTTGGCTGCATTCTAAGCGGCAGCTAACTTGTGTGCTAGCGCACACCGCAAAATCCTATTATCTTATAGGCCTTGAAGCGGCACTGGCGACAAATGACGTGCTACGCGTGAATTGGCTTTGACGGGTAATACACACAGGGTTATACTGAACATTATTCGCGGCTAGCAATAAAGACTTGTCTACCGATTACCAATCTACCCATATCACCGAAAGAACCCCACCTTTATGACCAAAGCAACCGGTGGCGAGGCCATCGTTCAATCCTTGATCGCACACGGTGTTGACACCCTTTTCGCCTTGCCCGGTGTGCAAAATGACCACTTCTTTAACGCGCTCTACGATGCCGGTGACAAAATCCGCGTCATCCATACGCGCCATGAACAAGGGGCGGCTTACATGGCGCTTGGCTATGCGCTCGCGAGCGATAAAGTGGGCGTTTATAGCGTCGTGCCGGGTGTGGGGCTACTCAATACCACAGCGGCCCTGGCCACCGCCTATAGCACCAACGCCAAAGTGCTCTGTTTAACCGGCCAGATTGCTTCCACGAGTATTGGACGCGGCTTTGGGCTACTGCACGAAATTCCCGATCAGTTGGGCATCTTGCAATCGCTGACCAAATGGGCCACGCGGATTAATAGTCCAGCCGAAGCGCCCGCATTGGTGGCCGAGGCGTTTCGTCAACTGCACAGCGGCCGCCCGCGCCCAGTTGGATTAGAATGCCCGCCCGACGTACTCGCAGCAACCGGCGCCGTAGACTTGACGCCGATCGATCTCGTGTTACGCCATCCACCGGTGGACTTGGAGGCGGTTGAGCAGGCGGCCAAACTGCTGGCCGGGGCCAAAAATCCACTGATCTTCGTCGGCACGGGTGCATTGGGAACAGGTGAGGCTGTGCAACAACTGGCCGAACTGTTGCAAGCGCCAGTCGTCTCGCATCGCACGGCGCATGGTCTGCTGGACAGTCGCCACCCATTGAGCTTGCGCATGCCGGCGGCGCATGTGCTATGGGAAACAGCCGACGTAGTATTGGCCGTGGGCACGCGCTTGCAAGTGCCGTTGCAAAACTGGGGCTATGACAACGACCTCAAGGTGATTCGGATCGACATCGACCCGACCGAACACCAACGTATCGCCGCGCCCGCCGTCAGCCTGGTAGCGCGCAGCGAAGACGCCTTGCCACCCCTAATTGCGGCCATCGAAAAACAAGTTGGCGTGCGGGCTTCGCGCCAGGCGGAAATGGAAGCGCTCAAGGCCGAGGTTGACGAGCGGATCAAGTACCTGGAACCGCAAATGGGCTTTCTCAGCGCGATCCGCGACGAGTTGCCCGAGGATGGTTTTTTTGTCGAAGAGATGACACAAGTCGGCTATATCAGTCGCTTTGCCTTACCGATGTACAAGCCGCGCACCTTTATCTCGACCGGCTACCAAGGCACACTGGGCTGGGGGTTTGCCACCGCGCTGGGCGTCAAAGTCGCCAACCCCAATAAGCCCGTGCTCTCGATCAGCGGCGATGGCGGCTTTATGTTCACCGTGCAAGAGTTAGCGACAGCGGTCCAACATGGCATTGGTACGGTCTCGATTGTCTTTAACGACGGCGCCTATGGCAATGTCCAGCGCATGCAAAAACAGAATTACGGCAACCGGGTGATCGCCACAGATTTGCAGAATCCAGACTTTGTAAAGCTAGCCGAAGCCTTTGGTGCACAAGGGATCCGCGCCCGCACGCCCGACGAATTGCGCCAGGCCTTGCGCCAGGGTTTCGCCGCCGCCGGTCCAACGATTATCGACGTGCCGGTCGGCGAAATGCCCAGCCCGTGGTCGGTCTACTTTTTGCCGAGGAATCGGCCGGTGCGCCGGTAAAACTACAACAGGGACCAGGGGGCACCCCGAACGCCGCCATCTGGCCGAACAGATTCTCGACTTTGACCTGGGTGGTCTATCACCATCTGATCCAGTTTTTTATGCGCGCACAGGTTGGCAAAGCTGGCGGGGTC
Organism: Caldilineales bacterium; assembly: GCA_038247295.1. Taxonomy (GTDB): domain Bacteria; phylum Chloroflexota; class Anaerolineae; order Caldilineales; family Caldilineaceae; genus JAPLGZ01. Next base: position 9,030 of record JBBRVA010000257.1, read on the forward strand.
CATTGGCGATTCGTACGGAAGCAGGTCTGTTGGCAACGCCGGGCGAAGCTGTCATGATTTTGCGTTTACCGCATACACCGCCGCTGAATCTGGACGGTCCATTAAGCGCTGAATGGCGTATTGGCGAACTTTGGTAGTCATGTAGCCCGATTTTTCAAATCGGACGACATGGCTGCCCAAATTCATATACAACCGATGTAGCCGATTTGAAAAATCGGGCTACAACACAGAGGAGGAACCATGTCTAGAAAGATTGAACCATTTTTTCGCGCCCCTTATGCTGTGCCAAATTGTCTGCAAGTGACCGACGAAGGCGTGTGGATTGTCGATCAGATCACCGACCGCGTCGCCCTGGTCGAGTTGACAGCGCCGGGTGATTACGGTGTCACGATGCTGATTCGCGACATCCCCAGTGAATCATCGAACACAAGCGGGTTAAGCATGGGGGATGGCGCGCTCTGGCTGGCCGCCAACGGTCCCGCCACACTTTGGCGTCCCGCCCGCCCCGCCGATGCCCAATCCGGCCTAAGCGACATTTTCAAGGTCGATCCGCACACGGGGGCGACGCTGGCGCGTTATCCACTGCCGGGTGGTGGCGGCACGCATGGGCTGGAATATGACAATTACGAACCAGGCATGATCTGGTTGACCACGCTCAAGAACCAAACCTTGAGCAAGGTGCGTATCGCCGATTGGAGCGTGCAGCACGTGCTCGACTTGCCCTATAACCGCGCCCATGGCGTGGTGCGGGTGGAAGATGGCATCTGGG
>JBBRVA010000258.1:0-9795 GCA_038247295.1 Caldilineales bacterium
AACAAGTTGGCAAATGCGCGCGTAGCAATATCAGCCACGGTGCCGTTGCCAACCTTTTGCGTATCCAGATAATGAAAATAGGGCGGCATCTCGTCCAGCAGGATCAGAATTGGTTGGCTGCCCTCAAAGAGCCGCAGCCAATCTTTTTCGTCCGGCGCTTTCGGTCCACTGTTCCAAAATGCCTTAAATTGTTCACCCTTGCCAAGCTGATTAGCGATTTCGCCCCAAAAGAAATGGTCGGGATTATTGCGCCCGTTAAAGGCCGCAATCTGCGCCGCGCCAAAGCTTTGAGCATGGGCCATCCCGGCGCAATATTTCTGCCGCAACGCCGTATGTTTCGCCAGCAGACCAAAGCCGACGAGCAAATGCGTCTTGCCGCCACCCATCGCTTGTTTCAAGTGAAAGATCGCCTGATTAGAAGCCCCGGCCAGGCGCGCAATGCCCTCGCTGATCAGGTCTTGCATGCCCTGGGTAATGTAAGTTTTCTCAAAGAAGCCAGAACCATCGGCCTCGGCGTGAATTAACTCGTCGAGTTGCTCGATCTGGTCACTAAGTTTGATCGAAAGAGCATTCGGTTGTAACTGGCAGGCGTCGCGTACAGTTTTCATAAGCGCAATCGTTACCTTGATCTACGTGATATATTGCAGCGCTAGAGGGCATTGTACAAGATTGGTGGCGTCCAGCCGCAATTTCCAGACAGAGGGTTCACTTTTATACTGGGAAAGACGAGTGGGCAGCTATGATCAAAAGTGTATTCTTGAGTTTACAACAATTTAAGGGTAGTTGACAAATCTTGCTTATATTATTTACAAACGAGCAGAGCGTTATTTTTTGTCCCTGTGCCCAGCACAGTCAATGTCATTAAGGTAAGGCAATGTAGGTGCGGTTTTTAACCGCACATTGGTAGTCTAACCGAGACCGTGCGGTTAAAAACCGCACCTACATGCGATGAGTTTGATCTTAGGTTAATGACATTGACTGAGCAGCAGGCACGCCTCGTGCTGGATACGCTTTGGGTGCCGCATTTGTACCAAGTTTATTGGCGTTCTCTATAAGTTTATCTAATCATCGCGCGGCAACGGGCAGGGCCAAACACATTTTCACCACTATTAATTAGCCTGCGCAAGATATTGATGCACCAATTGAATAGCGATCCCGCCTTCGCCAACCGCAGAGGCCACGCGTTTGACTGAGCCATGCCGCACATCACCGGCGGCGAAGACGCCCGGCATACTCGTCTCGAGCAAGAGCGGCGGCCGTTGCGGTACGGCACCTTCGGCAGAATCCCAAGTAGAATTAAGATCCGGGCCGGTGAGGATGAAGCCGCGTTGATCGCGCAGGATACTCGCTGGTAACCATTCGGTGCGCGGTTGAGCGCCAATCAAGACAAACAAGGCCGTCGCCGGGATGGTCTCTGTTTCTCCGCCGGCGCTGTCCTGTAAGACCAGACCTTCGAGCCGCCGGCTGCCATATCCATCGACGATTTTGGTGTGCAGCCGCACGTCAATGTTAGCTTGCGCCGCGATCTCTTGCACCAGATAGTCCGACATACTGGCGGCGAGTGAACCACCGCGGGCGACGATGGTCACGCGTGCGGCATACTTGGCCAGGTGGACCGCTGCTTGCCCCGCCGAGTTACCAGCGCCCGCCACGAAAACGTGCTGGCCGCTCATTGCCTGCGCCTCGGTGATGCCACGCCCTAGAAGACCCCCGCGCCGACCAGTGCTTCGAGATTGGCGATGCCAAGGCGCTGATCGCTTGCCCCCATTGCCAGCACAATGGCACGGCTCACAAGCACGGAGGTTTCTGCGCCACACGACCAGGCTTGGTCCAGGGCCCGATTGGTTAGCTCGGCACCGCTGATTCCAAAGGGGAAGCCCAGGTAGTTACGAATCAGTGAACTCGTGCCAGCCTATTTTCCCAAATTCCCAATAATGGTGATTGACAAATCGTAGTATATGGTATACCATATACTACATCTATTTCCTTCTTGAACACTTGCGCGAAACTTTGAGCATCTATGACCTTACTCACCTTACTCACCTTGCTCGGTCATGCTGAATCCGGCCCCTTAAAGCTGGATCGATCTTCGTTAAAAAACCAGTCTACCGAGCTTTTGCGCAATGCAATTGTCAGTGGTCGCCTGTCTTCGGGCACGAAGCTGGTGGAACGTGAACTTGCCACGCTCTTAGGCATCAGCCGCATGCCGGCACGCGACGCGCTGATGGACTTGGAGCACGAGGGGCTGGTCGTCAGCAAGCCGAATGGGCGCTACGTGATCGAGCTAAGCGCCATCGATATTCAAAACTTGTTCCAGGTGCGCCTAGAATTGGAACAACTGGCCGTGCGCTTGGCAGCCCACCACACATCGCCTACCAACTGCGCGGCCTTGAAGGCCAATTTGCAGCAGATGCAGCAGGCGATCCAACAAAACGATCGCTACGCCTATGCCAAAAGCGATCTGGAAGCACACGAATTGATCTGGCAGCAGGCGCAAAATCCTTACCTGGTTAAGATGCTCCACTCTGTGATTGGCCAGATCTTCATGTTCATCGCCAGCCATGCCGATGTGCAGACGGATTGGCAAGAGACCTTGCACCTGCATGAAGAACTAGCCGACGCTATCTGCAGCGGTGATAGCGCGCGCGCGGTGCAAAGTATTCAAGGACAACTGGAAAACTCGCTCCAGCTTTCGCTCCGTGTCTTCGAACAGGGACACACGAGTAGCGATTGACGTGGCTTATTTGGTTATCTTCCGCACTACAAACCGACTGATTGATGGAGCCACCCATGGGCGAAACGCTCTTTGTCCTCACCAATGATGATCCCGGTGCCCAGGAGCCGGAACGCTTTGCCGAATTATTAGATTTTTTGGCCGAGCAGGCGGTGCCGGCCACCTTTTTTGTGATTCCCGCGTCGGGCGGCGAACCGTTGGACAAGCGCCCCCAATGGCTGAAATTGCTCGCCCGCGCCCAGGACGAAGGCCACGAATTACAACACCACGGTTTTGTGCATACGGCCTTTGAATTTGGGGTGCCGCCCAATTTTATGCTCGACATTATGCCCGAAAGCAAGGCGCAGTGGCAGCATGATCCAGCGCCTTTCAGCGCCCAACATACGCAGGCCATCCTGACCGACAAGTTGGTCCAGGGCCGTGAGATCTTCCGCAAGACACTGGGCATTGAGCCGCGTGGCTTTCGCGCCCCGTGCGTGGCGATTTGTGACAACATGTATGCGGCGCTGCACGAGCTTGGTTTCGCGTGGAGTTCCAACCTGGTCGTCAACCCGATGGGCTGGCGCTATATCAATCGCGATTACGACGCTGGCGAGCCCTGGCAATCTGCGTTCCCGCCCCGTCCCTATCAGCACTCATCCGGACTGATCGAGGCCCCCGTACACTCCGAATACACCTGGTACTTGACCGCAGCCGACATCGGTCGCCATTTCGAACTGGCCAAAGCCGATTTTGACCGAGTGCGGCTGGCCGGTGATGCCTTCGTCGCCATGTCCCATTATTACGCCATGACGGGCAAATGGTCAGCCGGGTTACGCGTCTACGCCCGCCTTTTTGACTATGCGCGTGAACTGGGCAATGTGCGCTTTGTGACCCTAAGCCAAATGCTGGCGGAAAAAATACAAAGTGCTTAACGCAAAGACGCAAGGGAACAGAGACGCAAGGGCTTGATAGAGATTGGAGATTAGAGATTAGAGATTAGCAAATCGCACCCAATCTCTAATCTCCAATCTCCATAAACAAAGTTAATTAGCATTCTCTGCACCTTTACCTCCTTGCGCCTTTGCGTTAGGTTTTAGTTTTACAGAAAGAAATGGATTCATCATGCAACCCTTAAAGTTTGGATTGGTCGGTGCGGGCGGCAACAAGGTGGGCGATGGTCGCGGTCTGAGCCATGCGCGCCATCTAGCTGCCTTAGAAGCGGGGCAGATTGTGGCCGTCTGTGACATTGCCGGTGACGCGGCGGAACGCGTCGCCGCGCAACTGGGTGCCACCGCTTACACCGATTATGAACGTTTTCTACGGCACGGGCTGGATGTGATCATCCTGGCGACGCCGGACCCGCTGCATGCACAGATGGCCGCACTGGCGCTGGAAGCAGGCGTCGGTGTGATCTCGGAAGTACCCGCCGCCACGACCGTTGCCGATGGTCGCCGTTTGGCGCAAGCGGCGCACAAAAGCGGTGGCTTCTATATGCTGCTGGAAAATTACGGTTATCGCGATGAAATTGAGCTGATCCGCCGCTTGGTGCAGGCGGGCAAGTTTGGCGATGTCTACTTTGGTGAAGGCGAATATATCCACGATTGCCGCGGGCTGAACCGCTTTGCCGACGGCAGCTTGACCTGGCGCGGCCAGGCGTTTTCGCAGTACGTCTACATTTGGCACAGTTTGCGCCCCTTGCTCTACATCCTGGGCGACCGCACGACGCGCGTCACCGCGATGCAGACCATGCAGCCGGGCCGCCTGGAAGCCGACATCAACATCGCCGACAACGTGGTCAGCCTCTTCGAGACAGCAGCGGGACGCCTGCTGAAAATTCGCGTCGATATTGTCTCACCGCGGCCGCATATCATGGATTATTACGCGCTACAAGGCACGCACGGCGCGTTTGAAGGCACACGTGGCTTTGGCGATCCGCCACGGATCTGGCTGGAAGAGCTTGAACCGGCCGACCGACCGGGCAAATCCGGGCCGAGTGTGGCCTGGCGGCCCTTGGCCGAGTTTGAAGCCGATTACATTGCCGATCGGGTAGCCGCGCGCACCGAGGCCAAACGCACCGGTCACGGCGGTTCGGATTATTGGACGATGAAGGCGTTTGTTGATGCCTATCGTCGCGGTGACACATCACCCGTCGATGTGTTTCGTGCCCTCGATTGTTCATTGCCCGGTCCGCTGGCGCTTGAATCGGCCCGCCAAGGCGGTACGCCAGTCGAAATTCCCGATCCGCGCACATTTATTGATGGCTAAAAACGGTTCACAGAGAACGCAGAGAAGGCACAGAGCACGCGGAGAAAAAGCAGAGAAAACTTTGGACATAAACTCTGTGATCTCTGTGTCTCCTCTGTGATCTCTGTGAACCAGCAGTAAATAATTTGGAGCATTTATGAAGATTGTCGATGTCGAGGCCATTGTCCTCGATACGGGAAAAAATTACAGTGACCCCAACGATGCGGCGGAAGCGCATGGGGTGCGTTTTGTGTCGTTGATCAAGATTACGACCGACGACGGGATTGTGGGCTGGTCGGACATCGAGACGCAGCCGCATGTGGGCAAGAGTATTGTCGATGCGCCCTCTGGTGGCGCGATTGGGTTTGAGTCGATCAAGGCGGCACTGATCGGCGAAGATCCGCTGGAACACGAGCGGCTGTGGCAGAAGATGCTACGCTTTCTGGCCTACTATGGCCGCCAAGGCGCAGGCATGCAGATGATCTCCGGCGCCGACATTGCCCTGTGGGATATTGCCGGCCAGGCGTTGAACCAGCCGATCTGCAAGCTACTCGGGGCTAAGTATCGCGATAAAGTCAAAGCCTACGCCTCCACCCTTTTCCGGCCAACCCCGGACGCGATGAAGGCAGCCGTGGCCGAATATCGGGCGCTTGGTTTCAAAGCGATCAAGTTTGGCTGGGGCGTCTTTGGTTACGACTTGCAGCAAGATATCGCTCTGGTGCGGGCGGCGCGTGAAGAGGCCGGCGCCGAGATCGAATTGATGGTCGATGCCGGTTGGTATGGCACCAGCTATGCCAATCCCTACAAACCGCGTCCTTTACGCGATTGGATCCGGCTTGTCAAAGCGCTGGAAGAGCTCGACGTTTTTTGGTTGGAAGATTTTATCCATCCGGACAATTTCGCCGGTTATGGTGCGGTGGCCGCACACACCACCACCTTGCGGCTGGCAGCTGGTGAGCAACTGGCCGGCTACGAGGCCTTCGAGCGCCTGGCTGAGGAAGGCCAAGTCCACACCTTACAGCCCGACCTCTCGCGCTGCGGCGGCTTGACGGTGGGCAAGCAGATCGCCGATTTAGCGCTGCGCAAACAGATCGACTGCGTGCCCCACGCCTGGCTTAGCGATCTGCTCAAGGCCGCCTCGCTGCATTTGAACGCCTACACGATGAATTCGCTCTACCTGGAGTACAACGTCTCGTCGGCCTCGCTGCTCAACACCCTCTGCCGCACGCCCATCGCGATGGTGGATGGCTATGTGCCGGTGCCGACCGGTCCCGGCTTAGGTGTGGAGGTGGATGAAGAGGTGGTGGCGCGCTATCGAGTGTTGTGAGATTCGTAGGGTCACGATATATGGTGGCCCTACGGACGTGAAGATTCCAAGGTAAGCGCGTAAAAATGTGCCGAGTGTCGTAAAAAAGATAATGAGGGAAGAACCTGTGTTTGCAAGTGATCAAGAAACTTATACCTTTATCAAAGACAATCTCTATGTAGCCGCGGTGTGCGATATGTTAGATTCATTGGGCTATCGCAACCAGGCCATGCACCACCGCCTGCGCCCGCTCTTACCCGACGTACGGAATTGTGGCTTTGTTGGGCGGGCGCGCACGGTACGCTGGATGGAAACCGACTACGTGGTAGAAAGTGATCCCTACGGGTTGGAGATCGACCTGATGGATAGCCTGACACCCGGTGATGTTGTCGTCCATTCCACCGACTTTAGTGGCACCAATGCGCCCTGGGGCGAGTTGATGACCTAACTTGAACCCGCCGCAAGCCACTTGGTTTTAACCAAAGCGGTTAGGACGTTCGGCGCCCTTCGACTTGCTTCGCTCGCTCAGGGACCGGTGGTCGAGCTTGTCGAGACCAAGTCGAGCCGCGGGTTTCGCAGCTTTAGCCACCTGCTGTAAGATTGGTTGTTGTGCCACTGTCAGCCAACGGTAACATAGTTTATTCCTGTTTTGTGGTATAATTACACCTGTACGGATAGGCATAAACGGAAGGCCAGCGAGTGTTCTTCCGCGGCAGACTAGACGTTTTCAGCAGATACGTACAGCACATTAAAAATTCAAGATAGTTGGTTGCGGGCGACAATCGTTGCCCGTGTAAAATCTTGAACGTCAGAATGAAAGTTCTGTGTAATACAAAGCATAGTGGACCGCGCCCGTGGGGCACCCGTCTCACGAGTAAGCGGAGAACGCTTCGCCCAGAGGGCACCCGCCTGGACACAGGCCAGACTAACGAATTTTGTTAGTCCGTAGCTGCGTCAGTTCGGCAAGCTCACTGAACGGTAGCTGAGCCTGTCGAAGCTACGCAGAAGCCACGGGGTTTTAACCCCTGTGGAGTGTCACTACGATTGCCAAGCGCAACGGCGCGGTGGGCTGTATCTGCGATAGCCAAGTGCGCGACACGGTGCGCATCATGGCGATGAATTTCCCCGTCTACTACACCGGCATTCGTCCGTTAGATTCGCAGGGGCGCGCCCGCGTCATGGCCTATGACTTGCCCGTACGCTGTGGCGATGTGCTCGTCCGCCCGCAAGAACTTATTTTTGCCGATCATGATGGCATCGTCGTGATTCCCCAGGCAGTCGAGCACGAGGTGTTACAACTGGCCCTCGACCGCGTCGGCAAAGAGTCGCAAGCGCGCAGTGATCTGCAAAGTGGCAAGACTTTGCGCGAAGTCTATGCGAAGTACGGTGTACTGTAAATAGGTAGACAGGAAAACAGGTAGACAAGGAAACAAATGATACCTATCTACCTGTTTACCTGTTTACCTGTTTACCTGTTTACCTGTTTACCTGTTTACCTGTGTACCTATCTACCTGTTTCCCTATCTACCATCCTTACACCGGAGGTGATGAAAGCAACACAAAAATCTCGTTCAAAACTATCTTTAGGCGCAGCACATACGATTAAGGAGCAAAACATGTCTACCCAATTATCTCGTAGAACACTTTTGAAACTGGCCGGCACCGGCGCGATGGGTGCTTTTCTGGCCGCCTGTACCGCCACAACCGCACCCGCTGGTTCCTCCACCACAGGAGCCGCTCCCGCCGGCGACACGCAAACCCTGATCTTCTCTAGCTACACCTGGTCTGGCTACGAAGCGGCCATGAAGAGCGTGATCGAAGCCTGGAATCTGGACCATGCGGACGTTACCGTCGAAGGCCAATTTTTCCCAGAGGATTATTGGACAAAGTTGCAAACCCAAATTGCCGGTGGCACACCACCGGATGTTGGCATCGCCGATTATGGCCGGCTGCTTACCTATGCCAAGAGTGGCATTTTGCTGGCCATCGATGACTATATCGCAGTCGACAATTTTTCACTGGAAACGTTGTTGCCCGCGGCCGTGGCCCAATATCGCTGGCAAGAAGGTGACTTTGACAGCGGCGGCGAGGGCGGCAAAATGTACGGCTTGCCCAGTGACGCCCAGTCCCAAATCCTCGCCTACAACAAAAGCATGTTTGATGCAGCCGGCGTAAGTTATCCTACCGATGACTGGACTTGGGACGATTTGGTGGCGGCCGGACAGACCATCACGAAGGCCGATCAAAACATCTGGGGCATGCAGATGATCAACCCGGGGATTATGACCAAGGGCAACTTCCTCTTTGCCGCGGATGGTGGCAACCACACGGCGGACTTTAGCAAGTCGATGCTAGACACGCCCGAGTCGATCGAAGCCTTCAAGTGGAACTGGGATCTGGTCTATACGCACAAAATTTCGCCGACGCCAGGTGCAATGTCGGGGACCAACCCCTTTATGTCGGGCCAGGTAGCAATGGTCGTGGACGGTGTCTGGTGGATTTCAGACTTTGCGACGATTGAAGGTTTTGAATGGGACATTGCCCTCTTTCCCAAGCACCCGAAGACGGGCAAGCGCACAACAAGTTTGGAATCCGATGGCTGGTGGATCTTCCAAAACGCCACGAATCCAGAAATGGCTTGGAGTTTGATGAAATACCTGGCCGATGAGGCGGGACAGAAACGCTTTAGCGAGCTGAATTACATTGTCCCCAGCGCGTATCCCGATGTAGCGAGTGAATGGTATGCGCAAACACCCCCGGAAAATCGCCCCAAAGCGCTAGAGAATCTGGTCCAGGACTCGGCCAAGGTTGATTACACCTACTTCGACTTCTTCACGATCTGGGATGCCTATCGCCCGCCCATCGAAAAAGCCTTTGCCGATGGCGACAACATCGAAGCCGCGATGGCTGAAGCAGCACAGATTCACAATGAAGAGTTGACTAAGGCGTGGGGAAAGTTTAACCAGAGTTAGGATGATATGGTGACAGGATGACAAGATGACAGAGGGACGCGCTATGTCATCGTCCGACCACAGGTCGGCGTCATCTTGTCATCCCTTCATCCACTGAGGAAACACATGAGCACACAAAAATCAACCTTTAGCCAACGCCAACGCTACGAGGAACAGTTGGGATGGCTTTTTATCTTGCCCGTTGTCTTGGGGATTGGCATCTTTCAGGTCTATCCAACGCTGTTTTCGCTCTACGCCAGCTTCACGCAGTGGAATCTGCTGACGCCGCCACGCTGGGTGGGCATGCGCAATTATGTCGAACTCTTTACAACCGATCGCTTCTTTTTTCAAACTATGACCAATACCGGTGTCTACACGCTGGGCGTCGTGGTGCCGGCGATGATTCTCGCCTTGATCTTTGCCATTCTCTTGAATCAGGACATCAAAGGTAAGTATATTTACCGCGCTATCTATTTCATTCCGGTGATTGCGCCGGCGGTGGCCGTTGCTCTGCTCTGGGCGTGGCTATACGAACCAAATTTTGGCATTATCAACTCGGCGCTGCGTGTGATTGGCAT
>JBBRVA010000259.1:0-9744 GCA_038247295.1 Caldilineales bacterium
TGGGCTTTTCATGAGCAATTTATTTACCTTTCTCGAATTGCAGCCGCAGATGGTGCAGGCGGCTCAACCAGTGCCTGTGCCGCGCAAGGTGCGCCAGGGCATCGAGTTTAGAAATGTCTCGTTTCAATATACGGGGCAGACCGACTGGGCGCTGAAAGGTGTCAACCTGACGATCAAACCGGGCGAAAAGGTGGCGCTGGTTGGGGCGAATGGGGCCGGCAAAACGACACTGATCAAACTCCTTACTCGGCTCTACGATCCTACCGAGGGTCAAATCTTGCTGGATGGGGTCGATCTGCGTGACTACGATCTGAACGAACTGCGCCAGCAGATCGGCGTGATCTTTCAGGACTTTGTACGCTATCACCTGACCGCCAGCGAGAATGTCGGTTTCGGCCAAATCGATGCCGTGACGGATCATACACGCATCGTCGGCGCGGCGCAAAAGAGCGGTGCCGATCCATTGATTACGGGTCTGCCCGAGGGCTACGAGACCACGCTGGGGCGTTGGTTTACCAAAGGTCGCGAGCTGTCGGGTGGCGAATGGCAGAAGATCGCCCTGGCGCGCGCCTTTATGCGCGATTGTGAATTGTTGGTGCTAGACGAACCAACATCCGCCCTCGATGCCGAGAACGAATTGCGCGTCTTCCAGCAATTTCGTGAGTTGATCGCCGACAAGATGGCGGTGCTGATCAGCCACCGCTTTTCCACGGTGCGCATGGCCGACCGCATCTTTGTGATCGAAGATGGTCACATTAGCGAGCAAGGCACGCACGCCGAATTGCTTGCCCAGGCGGGGACGTACGCTCGGCTCTTTACCTTGCAGGCAGAATCATATCGATAGCGCGATTGACGATTTTTCACCCAAAAGGTATCCGATGATTTACGAATCTGGCTCGAAGATCCCTGCCGTTGCTTTATCCGTTCCCTGTCTTAATCCGTTGTAGTCGCCAGCAGCGCCGCTAGCAACTTCTCATTCCACTGGGCGCGGCCTCGGTCGTAGACCCCAAAGCCCGCGCCAAACTCCCAATAGGCCCAACTTATATCGCGTTCTTCCGCCTGGCGTGCTACGAAAGCCGTCCAGGCGGCGCGCGAATCAATGTCCGCTTTACTGTAGGCGCCAAATTCGCCCAGATAGAGCGGGCGAATTTGTTGTTGCGCCCAAGTGGCGGCGCGGTTGAAGGCTGTCGTAATCGTCTGCTGCTCACCTATGCTGCCGGTCCACGTCGTTCCCGTCCAAGCACCGCTGCCTGTCACCCATTCTGCACCCTGGTGCGTAAAGGGAAACGGTTCGTAATAATGAAAGGTGACAATCAGGTGCCGATCGGCGGCGGGCAATTCCAAATTGGACAGGCTGTGAATGCTATTCCAGTCGCTGGGGCCCACAATCAACGTGCGGGTCGGGTTGGTCTGCCGAATCGTGCTAATGGCGGCGTTGAGGATTTGGTTCCACTTGTAGGCCAATAGGTTACTGTTCGGCTCGTTGAGCAGTTCAAAGACCACTGTGGCCGGTTGCGCCTGGTAATGCGTGGCAATCTGCGCCCAAAGTGCCAGAAACCGCGCCTGGTGCGCGTCTGGATCTTGATCCATTTCGTCGTAATGGTGGATATTGAGCACGACGGCCAGACCGTTGGTCTGCGCCTGCTCCACTACCCAATCGATGCGCGCCAAAAAAGTTGGATCAATCGTATAAGGTGGTGTCGCCTGCGCATGCGCCGACCACTTGATCGGCACACGTACAGCGTTGAAGCCGGCTTCAGCAATCAATGTAAAGTATTCTGCTTCCAGATACATGCCCCATTCGCCTTCCCGCGGTGCTTCCAGCGCATTGCCCAAATTCACCCCGCGGCCCAATTGTTGATTCAGCACAAAAGCGTCCACTTCGGCCACTTTGGCAGATCGGGCCTTTTCCACTAGCACCATCACTTCCTGTGCACAGCCACTCAAGGAGACGAGCAACATAAACAGCATACTGAGAACTAACCAGCGTTGGACAATTTGGGTTGTTTTCATACTTTCTCCTAGATTTGAGCGCAAATATTACTAAGCTGTCTTATTCTAAATTGTTCTTATCAATCCCCCAAGTGGCTTCCCACCTGCCCACTTTAAACTTTGCCGTTAATGCCTATAAGCTGTGAGATTAACCTTGTTTAACCTTTATCTGAAATAAGCTTAGTGAACTATTTCACACTCACCGTTTGCTCCACCATTAATTTTACCTGTTTTTGACGCTTGAATTGGCGGATGGTCTGTGCTACTTTAGAACGGGGCGCATAAATTGCGCCCCCAAATCTTTTTAACCTATGAATTAACGTTTGGCGCTGATTATGACAACGCCTGTGAGGGAGAAAGAGTTTCATGATTGGAATGATACGTTGGGTACGCTTGATCTTGATTGGTGCTTTGACAGCTACATTACTCGCTGCCTGTATAGCCTCGCCTGCTGCGCCAACACCCGCGGCTGCGCCAGCCGAAGCCCGCGTCGATCTGAGCAGCATCAAAACCTATCTGCTTGGCAAGAACGACGAATTAAAGACCAATACCACACAGCTCAAGACCGTGAGCGACCGTTATTATGCGCTGGCGCAAGCGGCTGAATTTGACTACGCTGCTCTCTGGCAAAACAATCCTGCCGAGATCCAACAGACCGTGGAAGAAGCCCGCCAGGCCTGGATTGCCGCCAGTCCCATTTATGAACAGATGGAAGGCATCGTTGCCGGCGTGCCAACCCTGGCCGAGTTTGATGTGATTCTAGATGCGGGTGCTTCGGGTGCTGAAGATCCCGAAAATGCGGTGCCTTTTGATTTGACGCTGCCCGATGGTCGTGTCCTGCCTAAACCTGGCAATCTTTTTGGTGTCAGCGAGAGCGCGCTGTGGGGTACTTATCCCGAATTTACGGCCCAAAATGTGGCGCCCGATTTTGACGGCAACGGTACGTTAGAGTTTGGTGAAGCGTTGCCCGATGCCAATGTGCTCAAAGCGGCCGCCGATGCGTTGGACAGCTATACTAGTGAGATGGCGACGGCTGCACAAGGTTGGCAGCCAACCGAATCCGACGCTTTTACCGCACTCGTGGTAATGGTGCCGACGATGAGCGAATATTTTGATTCGTGGAAGAATTCGCGCTTTATCGCCGGTGATGCTTCTGATCAACGTGACTTTGTTGCAATCTCGCGTTTGGCCGATATTCAAGGCATCATCGGCAGCCTGCAAGTGGTCTATGAGAATGTGCGTTCACTCGTCGAGAGCGTTGATGCGGATCAGGCCGAAGCGATTGAACAAGGATTGGCCGATCTAAAAGCTTTTGTTGCCGACGTACACGCCAAAGAGCAGAGCGGCCAACGCTTTAGCGCCGAAGAAGCAGATCTGTTGGGCGCAGAAGCTCAAAACCGGGCCACGGCGATTACTGGTCAGATCACCCAAGTCGCGGCCCAATTGAATATTCCATTAGCAGAGTAAATGAACAAGTATTACCCGGAATAAAGACGTTGCGTTGGCAGGTAGACGGGGAAACAAGGAAACAGGTGATATCTCCTTGTTTCCCTGTCTACCTGTCTCCTTGTTTCCCTGTTTCCCTATTAAGGTTTAAGCGAGTCCCTATGCGCAAGTTAATCATGCTTTTTGTGGCCCTATTTGCTTTCGTGATCCAGCCGCTCTCCCTCTGGGCGGCAGAACCTGTTCCCGCTCAATTGGCCGAAACCATGCGGACTGTGCTTGTACAAGCGCAGATTACCTTTACCAGCGATCCCAACAGTACACAGCAAGCGCTGGTTATGGCCCAATCCACCTATGGCGGCGATTTTGCCGCTACTTTGCGCCGCGCAGATACCGCCGCGGATGCGCGTGTCAGCGCCGGGTTGAATGGGGCGCAAGAGGCGATCCAACACGGTGATGCGGCGGCCTTTGCGGCGGCACGCGCCCAAGTCTGGACGGCACTGCTGGCTGGCAGTTACGCGGTCGTGCAGCAAGCCGTGCAACAGGAAAACGGCGAACTTGCCCAACGCTGGCTGCCCGTACGTGAATTTCGCACCGCCACCCGCTTTGCCCGGCCGGCCGCCGATGCAACAGTTGCTATCGACCACCTGGTTGCGAAAACGTTGACCCCGGCTGAGACGCAGTTGGCGTTGAGTGCCGACTTGCTCGACACCTATCAAGCGCGCCTGAATGAAGTGCTGGCCGATTTGGTCAACGCCGAAAACAATGGTTATGCCATGCGCTTGGCCGAACATGCGGCGCTAGCCGAAGGTTATTTTTTTATTCTTGCCCCGGCCTATGTTGAACAACGCGGCGCGACTGAATTGCAATCTGCGCAACAAGCGTTTGCCGCGCTGCTGGCAGCGGCAATCGATGGCCAACCAATCGCCTCAGTGTTGACGGATGTAGAAACCGCTTTGCACAACTTCCGTGCTGCGCCTCTTAGTGCTGATGATCAGGCGCGCCGTGCTGGCCAGTTGCTGCGTTATCTCTCCTTGGTGCCGGTGGAATATGGACGCGGCGTGGTAAATGGACAAGTGAATCGCGCATTGGAAATTCAAGAGGCGATCACCTTCCGCGATGGCGCAGCAGCCGCCTTTGCTGATCTGGAAAACTTGCTCGATGCACGCGATCCACAGCAGACGGCGCAGGTCGCCCAGACCTTAAAGCAGCTCGAAACGCAACTGTTAGCGACCATGGCGCAGACCGAGGTAACCGCACCTGAGGCGGTGCAAACCAGCGTTGAACAACTAATCGCCAGTCTGAAGACGGTTATGCCGGCCGAGTGGCAGGCGAACAACGCCGCCGGTGATTTCGATGTGATTGCTGCTATGCTGGACCAAATGGAGCGTGCCGCCCAAGCCGGCGAATACGATCTAGCCGAATCGGCGCGCCTGGAAGCGTATGCCTTGATGGAGGTAGGCCCCGAAGCGCGTTTGATGGTCTTTGCTCCGGAATTGAAGGCCCAGCTAGAGGAATTGTTCTGGAACGGCACTGGTAACCCCAAGGGGCTGGCCTATCTAATCGGCGACAACGCGCCAACTAGTGAGATCAAAGCCAGTCGCGCCGCGCTGGATGCCAGATTGTCCGAAGCGCAAACAATGCTCAGTGCCAGCAGCGCGCCGACCGCGGTGGCCACCAACGCTGGGGTCATTGTCTTCCGTGAAGGGTTGGAAGCGGTGCTGATTTTAGCCTCATTGTTGAGCAGCCTCAAGCGCGAAGAAGAGCGTAAATATCGCCGTCCGCTGTGGTTGGGCGCCATTGTTGCCCTTTTCGCCACGGTGCTCACCTGGATTGCGGCGCAAGGCGTGCTGATGTCACTCGCCCGCTATGGCGAACGTTTGGAGGCGATTGTGTCGCTAATTGCGATCGGCGTCCTCCTGCTGATCACAAATTGGTTCTTCCACAAAGTCTACTGGACCGGCTGGATTGCCAACTTTCACGCCCAGAAGAAACGCCTGATCAGCGGTGAAGCTGGCTTGCTGTTTGGCCTGGTCATGCTCGGTTTTACCAGCATCTACCGCGAAGGCTTCGAGACGGTGCTCTTCCTCCAAGCGCTGGTGTTGGAAGGCGGATCGGCGGTCGTGCTGAGCGGGGTAGCGATTGCGTTGGCCGGCGTTGTGCTGATTGGGGTTATCACTTTTAAGCTGCAATCCAACCTGCCCTACAAGAAGATGTTGATCTACACCGGTGTGATGATCGGTGCCGTGTTGTTGGTGATGGTGGGCAATACTGTACATGTGCTGCAAGTGGTAGGCTGGTTGCCAATCCACCTGATCCCTGGTGTCACAGTTCCGATCTGGATGAGCACCTGGTTTGGTCTCTTCCCCACCTGGGAAGGCATCGGTTTACAATTCGCCTCAGCCGCCTTTGTGATCGGCAGCTACTATTGGGCAGAATATTTGACCCACAGATCACGCCACAAACCGGCGAAACACCAACTGAGACCTACGGCTGGCTGATGTGGCTCAGTCGGTGCAAATAAATTAAATAGGACTTACGCCCTGGGAGCGCCGTCATCCCTGACGGCGCTCCCAGGGTAATTCGGCAAACTTATTCCACCCGCAAGCTTGAAGCCTGCGGGTATTTTTTGTGGCAAAAACGGCTTGGCGTATACAATAGTTTCTGATGCGGAATAAGTCGGCGGTAAACAGGGAAATAGGGAAACAGGTAAAGAGGGAAACAGGCAAACAGGTGATGATTCTCAAAGAACAGAGCGCGAAAAAATTCTTGGCCAAGGTGAATGGCGCGGATCAGCGCCAAGCGCAACTCGTGATGGCGAAGATCACGGGCAATTTTAAGCATGGCAACGAACGTTAATAAAACGAGCTAATCGCTACTGTTTAGGAGGAATGAGAATGTTACAGGGTGAAAAAGTACTCTTACGCGCCATGAATCGCGACGATTTGGAACGACTGTGTGAGTTCAACAACGATGTCGATGTCGAATTGGCCGGCGGTGGTGACCCGCCCATGCCGCAAACATTGGCGCGTCTGCAAGCTGAATTTGACACGCGCGTGAGCCAGGGTGGACGTGACGATGCCAGCTTTGCCATTGTGGTCGACGGTCAAATGATTGGTCAGTGCGCGCTCTATCAATTTGATGCCACTGCGCACACCTGCATGTTGGGGATTACGATTGGCGATAAGCGCTATTGGGGCCAAGGCTATGGTCGCGATGCTGTGCGCCTCTTGCTCGACTACGCCTTTCGCCTGCGCAATCAGCATCGCGTCTATCTATCCGTTAATGGCAATAACGAGCGCGCCATACGCGCCTATAAGGCATGCGGCTTTGTTGAAGAGGGGCGATTACGCTCGCACGCTTGGAGCAACGGCGCTTACATTGATTTGGTCTACATGGGTATCTTGCGCACGGAATGGGGTAAACTAACGCGCGGCTGAATCCTACAAGCGGACACAAGGTTACTTTATTACAAGCAACCTTATGTCATCATAGATCTGTCATGCCACAATCTTGCGTGCATGATTTGTGAAGCGCTTGTCTGGATAAATCCTGTGTCCGCAAATAACAATTTCTCTGAACTGCCCAACTTGGGCCTGGTTTGTATCACCGCCTCCAACGAAGTTCGCTACCGTACAACCACTCGTAAGCATCTCTTGCAATTAGATGAGCCCCAACAAGTGGCAAAACTAAGCTTACTATATCAGCAGAATATTGCCATTTTGAATCAAGCGCTCAGCTTTTGCGCGGCGCACGAAATTTGCCTCTATCGAATTACGTCGGACTTATTTCCTTTTGCGGATACGCCGCTGGGGCAAGCCGTGCTAACCGATTTTCATGCGCTGATTGGCGATACGGGTGAGCGTGCGACTGCGCTGGGCATTCGCCTGGTGATTCACCCCGACCAATTTGTTGTGCTCAGCTCAGATTCGCCCACCGTTGTCGAAAACAGCATCAAAATTCTTCAGATGCATGCCAATACAATGGATCTGCTGCACCAGCCGCGTTCGGTCTGGACGCCGCTTGAGATCCACGGCGGCAAAGGTGACCGCAGCGAGCAATTGATCGCGGTTACTGAACATCTGCCGGTGGCGATCCGCAGCCGCTTGGCTTTTGAGAATGACGAATATTCCTATAGCGCTGCCGAAATCCTGGCTGTCTGCCAGGCGACCAGTGTGCCCATGGTTTTTGATGCCCATCATCACATTATCCACGAGAAGCTGACCAGCTACGACCATCCGAGTGTGGCCGAGATGGTAGCCGCCGCGCGTGAAACCTGGCCTGAGCCGGCATGGCAACTGGTCCACTTGTCGAATGGCCGCACCGCGTTTGCCGACCGCGGCCACCACGATCTGATCACCGATGTGCCGCCTGCCTATCGTAACCTACCGTGGATTGAGGTGGAGGCCAAACAAAAAGAGGTCGCCATCGAAAAGCTGCGCGCCGAGTGGACACAAGGCTCTGTCTCTGCTAGTTTGTAATGGAAAGCTATAAAGTCATTTTGAAATTTAAATTAGCCATGAAGTCTCACGAAGAAACATGAAGTTAGCTTTTTTGTGTGATTTGGTGGCTAGTTATTTTGCAGTAGCCTAAGGAAAATAATCTATGACCATTCAAATCGAACATAAGCCGATCGCAGCGACAAATGGTGAGCATTCTGCCAAGCGTTGCCCGATTGACCACACTGCCTTTTCGCAACAAAAAACGGCCCAGGTCAGCGAGCCTGCCGGCCAGCCATTAGACCGTGATGCCGCTGGCGTCTGGCACGTCTACAACTTTGCGGAAGCCCGGGCAATTCTACGCCAAACCGATACCAAACAAGCTGGCTTTCGCGCCGAACTGATCGAACGGATGCCGCGCAGTATGAAATTACCGGTGCTCTATCAAGAAGGCGAAGCGCATTTGACGCAACGCAAGCAGACGGCGCGCTTTTTTACGCCCAAGGCGACTAGCACCAACTATCGTCACCTGATGGAAACCTTGTCCGACCAGATAGTTGCCGAGCTCAAACGGGACGGTCGCGCTGATCTAAGCGCGCTGAGTATGCGCTTGGCTGTGCAGGTAGCCGCTCAGGTCATCGGCCTGACCAGTAGCCGTCTGCCAGGTATGGACAAGCGGATTGATGCCTTTTTTACCGGTGGTGGACCCAGTTTAGGTTGGCATCCGCGCGCACTCTACACTTTTATCCGCAATCAACTGCGGGTGGCGGCCTTCTTTTATTTGGATGTGCTGCCCGCAATTCAAGCGCGCAAACGGCAGCCACAGGAAGATCTGATTTCGCATCTGATCGAGCAGGGCTATGGCAATGGCGAGATTCTGACGGAGTGTATCACCTATGGGGCGGCTGGCATGGCGACTACCCGCGAATTTATTAGTGTGGCGGCCTGGCATCTGCTGGAGCAACCGGCCTTGCGCACGCGTTTTCTCACGGGTTCTGATGCCGAGCGTGATGCCTTGTTGCAAGAGACATTGCGACTCGAACCCGTCGTGGGTCACCTCTACCGGCGTGCCACCGCCGATCTGCACCTAGAAAGCAATGGCCAGCCGGTGACAATCCCGGCTGGCGATCTGATCGATCTCCACGTTTATGCGATTAATGGGGATGAAAGTGTGGTAGGGACTGACCCGCTTGCTATTTGTCCGGGACGCCAACTCGCATCCGAGCGGGTGCCGGCGGCGGTGATGAGCTTTGGCGATGGCCACCATCGCTGCCCAGGCGCTTACATCGCCATCCAGGAAAGCGATATCTTTTTGCAGCGTTTGCTTGCGCTCGATGGTTTACGTATGGATGGTCTGCCCACGCTCACCTGGAGTGATATCACCAAGGGCTATGAATTACGCGATTTTATGATCAGGATTGATTAAGCGGCTAGACTAACTTTCTCATAAATCGTCTCGAGCAGCAGCTCACTGTCGATGGATGCTAGGCGGATCACGGCAGTAGGTTGCTCTGCCTCAGAAAATAGCCATGTATCATTCTGTTGGCGCGTAAACTGCTCGACATGCATGCGATCCTGGGCAACCAACAAGTAATCGGTTAGAGAATCGAGTTTGCGATAGCGAGCGAATTTTTTGCCACGATCGTATTCTTCGGTAGAGTGGGACAACACTTCGATAATTACAGTTGGATTCAGGAGGGTATCAAACTGATTATCTTCAAATTGTGGCTTGCCACAGACCACAACTACGTCTGGGTAGGCGTAGAGACCCGTGTTGCTAACCTTGACACGCATAGCAATGGTATAGACTTCACAAGCACGCTGGCGTAGTTGCTCGTATAATTCAGCGCCAATACTGATGACGAGCAAA